>JAGQVA010000385.1 GCA_020438265.1 Bacteroidota bacterium | reverse complement strand
AATTTCAATCATTCCCATCATCGTCAGGGGAACCAGCAAAGCTACCATTCCCAGGCTAATGATCAGGTTTTGTTTGATGATGCGACGGGCTTTTCGGCTGAGTCCAATGGCGAAGGGCAAATTGTCCAGTTTGTCTGCCATCAGGGCGATGTCTGCTGTTTCGAGGGCTACATCTGAACCCGCTGCTCCCATAGCAATCCCAATCGTACTTTTGGCCATCGCGGGAGCGTCATTCACTCCGTCGCCGACCATGGCTACACCTCCTTCTTTCTTGAGATTTTCGATAGCAGTTACTTTGTCCTCCGGTAATAAACTCCCCAGAGGATCGGTAATTCCTATATCAGCCGCAATGGCGTCAGCCACTTTCTGATGATCACCTGTGAGCATAATCATACGTTTGATACCGATCTTTTTGAGTTTGTCCAGAGTAGTTTTTGCTTCTGGGCGAGCAATGTCCATCACAGAAATGACGCCCAGATAGGTATCATCGTGATAAACAATCATAGCCGTATGGCCATGGCTTTCCAGTTGGCCCATTGTTTCATCGATGGCACTGGGAACGGGTTGCCCGGTTAATTCTTCAAACAGCCGACGATTGCCTAACCAGGCCGTTTTCCCCTGCCAAACGGCACGTACTCCCCGGGCGGTCAAAGCCTGCAGGTCTTCCGCATCGGGAATATTTATTTCGCCTAATTCCTGTTTTCCGCCTTCCACAATCGCCTGTGCTAATGGGTGGTCACTTAGATCTTCCACGGCGACGGCTACCTGTAATAAATGTTCTCTGGTTGTTTCTCCAAAAGGAATGGCATTGGTGAGACGAGGTTTGCCTTCAGTGAGGGTTCCGGTTTTATCAAAGGCAATCGCGGTCAGGCTACCCAGGTCTTCCAGGGGTCTTCCTCCTTTGATCAAAACGCCCTGACGGGCAGCACGGGCAATACCGGCCAATACGGCACTGGGAGTAGAAATCGCCAAAGCACAAGGCGAAGCTCCAATTAACACAGACATGGCCCTGTAAAAACTTTGTTCAAAAGTCTCATCGATCACGAGGAAAGCAAACATCAGTAATAATACCAGCACCAAAACAATGGGGACATAGTATTTTTCAAATTTGTCAGTCAGGTGTTGTGTTGGAGATTTTTGGGTTTCGGCTTCTTTGACCAGAACGATGAGCCTGCTCAGGGTGCTGTCTTTGGCTTGTTTTAACACTTTGATTTCCAAAGCTCCCCCTCCATTGATGGTGCCAGCAAATACGCGGTGTTCGGCGGGTAATTTGTTGAGGTCTGACTCATTAGCCCAATTGGAATGAGGGCGTTTGTCAACCGGAACACTTTCTCCTGTAATGGGGGCCTGATTGACTGCGCTGGTTCCTTTGGCTACCACTCCATCTGCTGCGATTTTGGAGTTGGGTTTGACAACAATGATATCTCCGACAATCAAATCTTCGATAGGCACTTCTTCCAGCTCTTCCCCTCTTTTGACCAAAGCCACAGGAGGAGCCAAATCAGAAAGGGCAGAAATAGATTTTTTCGCTCTTTTCATGGCATAATGTTCCAGTGCATGGCCCAAACTAAAGAGAAACAGCAATAATGCTCCTTCGCCCCATCTACCTAAACTGGCTGCTCCAACTGCTGCAAAAAGCATCAAAAAATCAATTTCAAATTTTCCTTTGAGCAAATCCTTTCCAGCAGTAATGAAGGTGAAAAATCCTCCCAATAATCCTGAAATTATATAAACGGCAATTTTTACTCCTTCCGGGACTATATCCAGGAATGAAAAAAGCAAACCAGTTGCCCAGAATACCCCGCTTCCAATGGAAAAATATAACTCTGTATTTTCTCCTAAAAAATTAAGATACCGGGGAATGTGTTCATCATGATCTTTTTCTCCTGTTTTATCATTTTCTAAAGACAAATTTTCCAGCCTCAGGCGATGCTTTTTCACCAACTGCAAAATCTTTTCCCGATCAATAAGCTGAGTGTCCCATTCCAATTGCAAACTACCTGATAAGGATGCTGAAGCTCTGACAATCCCTTGCGTATGCATCAACCCCTCTTCAAGCTTCCGGGCATGGCGGGTGTTTCTGATCCCCTTCACTTCAACAACTTCGTGGTCATATCGGTTGGTCAGCATGGCTCCATTAGCGTGGGCAATTTGTTTTACCTTTTTCAGGGTAATGAGCCGGGGTTCGTAATGAATACAAATTTCAGCAGGACTATGATCATTGACATGAACATCAATAATACCTTTTTCCTCACTGATCAAATCTACAAGACACTGAATGCAATGGTCTTTTTCATCCTGAATCTCAGGTAATAAAACGGGTATTTTGATTTGTATTTTTTTCATAGAGTCAGGGTTCGGATGTCAAAGTTCATTCACTTCAACATCTTCCCCCTTAAATTATCCTTTTTGTTCTAAACATTCATCATCATAATCATTGTCTCTATGATGATTCTTGTCATGGACTGGATTGGGAACCAAAATATTCAACACAGAGGCGCCGAGACACGGAGGTAAGTTATTAATTCCTCAATATCTCCGTGCCTCTGTGTTTTTTCTTAAAACTGGCCATTTATTACAGCCTCCTCATTTAGGAATAAAGATATTTCTCCATGAATTCATTTCTGAATTTACCTTCCGGATCATGCTCAGCTACAAATTCTTTAAACTTGTTCAAATTCGCATATCGGGATTGTAATACAGATGGTTCAAGGGTAAACATCTTACCCCAGTGAGGTTTGACGTTAAAAGGTGTCAGTGCTTTTTCAATCTCGGGCAAAATTCCTTTCACACCTTCCCAATCCTGCTCAAGCGTAAAGTGAAAAGCAACACTATCCTGCTTGTAAAACGGGCTCATCCATTGCTCATTGGCAGCAATTGTACGGATTTCCGAGATCATCAAATAGGGCTTAATCAGATCTTTTAATTTGCTGATTTCCTGATAGGCTTCTGCCCCGTGTTCTAATGGGACAAAGTATTCCGCCTGTAATTCGACACCATTGCTTGGGGTAAAATTCATCTTAAAATGAGGCAATCTGTCATACCAGGGGCCTGGATTTCCCATTTGTTCTGTACAGTTTTCTGCGGAGATTTCAATAATCGGATGCACATTCCGGTCAGCAGGTATCGCTCCGTAAAATTCTGAACCAGATTCAAAACCTCCCTGATCCATTCTCGACTTAATCCAAACCTGATTCACCGTATCAGTCTGATAATCGGTAAATAAGCTCACACTATACCCAGCTCCCATAATTTCATTGAAGTTTTCAAGCAAATTGGCGACGGGAAGGGATAAATAAATATCCTGTCTCACGTCAAAAGCAGGTTCGATCTTGAGGGTAAGTTCTGTAATCAGCCCAAAAGCACCCAGATGAGTAATAACTCCGTTTAATGTTTCAGCATCATCTTCCACTGAAAGATTTACGATTTCTCCCTTTCCATTGACAAACTTCATCCCAATTACAGGAGCACCCAGATTGCCCAATTTTATTCCCGATCCATGCGTACTGGTAGCAATCGCTCCTCCAATGGTGATATGGGGCAGAGACGCCAGATTGTGAATGGCATATCCCTGATTATGAAGTTCCTCGACAACTTCCCCATATTTGGCACCTGCTCCAATAGTCGCCGTCATTTTCGCAGAATCAATCGAAATGAGTTTATTAAAACTTCGTGAGGAAATCTGAGCAAAATTGCTGTCAGCGATATGATTAAAGCAATGTTTGGAACCCAAAGCCCTTATCTTTTGGCTTTCTTTGATAATGGCCTGTACCGTTTCGATGTTGGCGGGTTCGTGAAACAATTTTGCATGATATTCCAGGTTTCCGGCCCAATTTTTCCGAATGGCTTCAACAGCTTTTTCTTCCATTTTTTCTTCAGGATTTGTACAAAAAGTGAGTGGAGACAAAACGCTTCCGGCGATAATTGCGCCAGTGGTTTTCAGAAAAGTTCGTTTTTTCATAAAAATAGGGTTTTGAGCAGTAGAAGGGAAAGGAGTTGAAGCCTAATATAGCTCTTTGGGGGTTATTTGGCAATTAGCTTTTAGCCAAACGCTAAAAGCTAATTGCCAAGAACTACATCCCCAACGCATAAATTGCAAAGGAAGCAAGCCAGTGTTCACCCGCATAATCACCACTGGCAATATTGGGCACTGTTCCGGAAATATGGTTAATCGCAATTTGCTGGAACCGCTTTTTCTGAGGATCACTATCATCCAAAGCAGAGGCAATTCCCATCAGACACCAACCCCGGCTAAGATTTAACCCATCAAGATGCACAATTTGTCCATCAGAGCGATCAGCCACTACAGCCAGATTTTCCAGACTGGGAGGCAACTGGGGCAAAAATTGGTGAAACCAATCCTGAAATTCTTTTGCAGGAAGAACTCTCCGCATCAAATCCGCTTCCTGAAGGCAGGGAGACAAAAAGTCGGAACCTCCGGGTTCCCAACTGGCAGGGCAATTTTCATCATTAAAAAAGTAGTCTTTTGCCCGTGCGACAATGATATCCTCCAGCTCCTTATGATTAACTTCCCTTGCATAATCAAGGGCAAAAGCCATCCCAAAAGCTGTATTAGGATGCACGCCCGTGCGGATCGGATAAGTCTGACGAGGCAGAAAATCTATATATCTTTCAGCAATTTCATCGGCCAGGGGTTTAAGATTTGAGGCCCATTCCTTGGCCTGCGCATCATCCCAGGTTTCCAGTTCCAGAGCCAGTTGTAACAGCCAGGACCAGCCATACATTCGCTCGAAGGACTTACGGCCCGGTTCCTGAATATAGGAAACCTCTTTGGCAATATTTTCCGCAGTCAGGTTTGCAGCCAGTTTCTCCCGAATTTCAGATGCTTTCGTCATCTTTGGGAATTGTTTCAAAAGCCTTACCAGCATCCAGTGACCATGAACCGAAGAGTGCCAGTCAAAGCAGCCGTAAAAAGCCGGATGGAGTTCGCGTGGCCCTTTAATTTCGGTTTCGTCATTGATTACGTGGCTGAGTTTATTGGGAAATTCCTGATGAATACAATGTAAGGCCAGATCTGACAGGAAAGATGCACCAGAGGCAGTCAGAGATATTTTCCCAGATTTTGAATCGACTTTCAGGTATGGATTATCAGAAGATTGGGAACAGGCAGACAGGGTAGTCATAACGAGAATAAGAAGCAATGAGAAGAGTTTTTGCATAGGTTTTACTTGATTAATAACTGCCACGAATTGTATTTTTTTCCCCTTCGTAGCAATCACTATTTCGCAAAAATAAAAGAGAAGAAGCAAAGTTCTGAATGTTTCGTGGGATAATATACTCACACCTCACATTTTTTAAAAACCTCCCGAAGATAACACAGAGTTGATTTTTCAGGCTTTGGAGACGGGCTCCTTATCAGAACCAATTTCCTCAATCAGTTTTTCAATGCTTCTCGATTCGTCGCGTAAATTTCCTGCCCAGGAGATGATATGGTATAAATAAAAGAAAAGGAGCGCTTCAAATCCAAAGAGCGTCAAGCCAATAAATAACTGCACTCCATGCCAGGGATAGCCTGTAAATATCAGCAGACTCAACTGACTGATGTGAATTAA
>JAGQVA010000384.1 GCA_020438265.1 Bacteroidota bacterium | reverse complement strand
TCCTCAGCATTGAGAATTTTTTCCTCGTATTCCTTTAATTCCTGAGTAATATAACGCTCTGCGTTGGTAAGGGTCTGTTTGCGAATCCAGTCCGTCGGGGCTTTGTCTTTGTGCGCATTGGTAACTTCCAGGTAATACCCAAATACCTTATTAAAGCCTATTTTCAAAGAAGGAATCCCCGTTTTCTGAACTTCCCGTTGTTGCATGGCCAGAAGCAGACCCTTCCCGTTTTTCTTTATTCCTCTTAATTCATCAAGTTCGGAAGAAACACCTGTTCGGATAACATTTCCATCGGCCAGCATTCCGGAAATTTCTTCCATCAGAAAATGGTCAAGCACGTCAACAGCGGCGCGAACCTCCGAAAATTCAGTGATTTTCTTTTCTAAAACAGGGCCGGGTATCTGACCCAGTTCATGAATAATTTGTGGAATCAGGTTCAAAGACTGGCGGAGCAAATCTGCCTCTTTCGGATTGAGCCTTTGGGTTGCCACTTTGGAAGCAAGTCTTTCCAGATCACCCATTTGATTAAAAAGCCCTGCCAGCGCATGCTGCACAGACTGGTGCTTGAGGAAATCCTCTGTAACGCTCAGACGTTGTTGGATTTGTTCCAGATTTTTCAGCGGAAGGAGAATCGTTCGTCTGAGTTTCCGCCCACCCATCGGGGTCAGGGTATTATCAATGACATCGACCAGCGCTTTCCCGTCTGGATGAAGGGGCTGAATCAGCTCCAGGTTTCGTACGGTAAACTGATCCAGCCAGACGTATTCCGAATCATCAAAACGATAAATCCTGGAAATATGACCCAGGTCGGTTTGTTGATTTTCATTCAGATAATGAACAATCGCCCCTGCCGCAATGATACCTGCGGGCTCGTTTTCAATACCAAATCCTTTCAGCGAAGATGTTTTCAGCAAACCCAAAAGTTTTTCCCTTGCATAATCCGGTTGAAAAACCCATTCGTCAATTCGGGTCAGATAAAATTTATCCCCAAAAGCCTGCCGAAAGTGTTTCATACTGGCTCTGGAAGCCAATACCTCAGCCGGAGCCAGGGTATTGAGGATTTTTTCAGCATAAACGGGAGGCCCGCTAAAAAGGAAAAAATCACCTGTAGAAACTTCAATAAAAGAAACCCCAACGTGTTTTTGATCATGAAAATGAACCGCCGCCAGAAAATTATTCTTATTGACCTCCAGTACTTTGTCGTTAAAGGTAACTCCGGGAGTAACGAGTTCTGTTACCCCTCTTTTAACAATTCCTTTGGCTTGTTTGGGGTCTTCCAACTGATCACAGACAGCGACTCGTTTTCCAGCCCTGACCAGTTTGGGTAAATACGTATCCAGAGAATGATGAGGAAAACCTGCCAGTTCTACATGAGAAGCTGCTCCATTTGCCCTTTTGGTTAGTACAATGCCCAAAACTTTTGAGACTTCAATCGCATCTTCTCCAAACGTCTCGTAGAAATCTCCCACTCGGAATAAAAGGACTGTGCCGGGATATTTTGCCTTAATCGCAAAATATTGTTTCATCAATGGGGTCTCTTTGATTTCCTTATTCTTTTTCTTCATACTGTTCCTGGGGCTCCGCTTTTCAAGGGTAATATAATGGTATGCGAATATAGGAATTATCTACCTATGTGGGAAAAGGTAAAAGAATTTTCCATTAAAACGGGTTTCTTTCTATATATCTGTAATATTCAATCAATTTTTACATAAAGGTAAAGATGTTCTTACCACAGAATTAGACTGATTCACCACAAATTTGGGATGTATATTTTATTTTTTTCTGTTTCTGATTAAATAGCGGTTCCTATAAAATGAAGTTAATATGAAACTAAAACCATTTTTCTGATTGTTTTCCTTTTTCTAATGATAATTGGCCTAATTATAATCATTTGCTGTTCTAATAATAATAACCCAATTGATAATGTAAACTGATGGATTTCACCTTCAATTACAAGTGAATAATCATATCAAGCTTAATAATCATATGTTAAAAACAAATTCAAAAATAGGTCTTATTCTGAAGACCATTTCAATTTCGATTTCAGCTATCTGCGTTATTGGACTATTCTTTGCGGGAAAAAGTCCTCTAAAAAACGCTGAAAATACAAACAAATCGGTAACTCACGCCCAAACAGAAAGTGCTGTTTCGACAGTCGGTAATATGGCGGCCATAGCGATTCCTTCTACTTTGAATATAACACAGTTGGTTTCAGATGCTACATCTTTTTACAATTCTCTCAGTTCTTCAGAACAATCCACACTACAACAGTCTTATACTGCAACCCTTGGACGGCGTTGGAGTAACCTCCCTTGTGGTTCCGGATGCCGAAATGGGATTCAGCTAGGTTCTCTTACATCTACCCAACTCACACTTGCCCTACAAGTGATCGAAGATGTATTGGGGACTACAGCTACCAACGGGTATCAAGAGTACAGCGATATTACTTTATCAGAAGATGCCCTGGTCCAGGCAGGTGCTAATAGTAGTCAGTACAATTCTGGATTACGGTGGTTGGCATTCCTGAATGCACCAAGTGAAACGGATGCCTGGATGCTTCAGTTTGGAGGGCACCACTACGCAGCCAATATCGCCTTCAATGATGGACATGTTATCGGAGTGACACCATTTTTCGTAGCTCTGGAACCTGCAACATTTACCTTAAATGGCACTTCTTATGGCCCGATGGAAGATGAACGAGATGCCTTGCGAGAAATGCTGGCAGCCCTCAGTACATCTGAATTAGCAACGGCTAAACTCAGCACTACTTTCAGTGACTGCCTGATGAGTCCGGGTGAAAGTAATGGTAACAATAACACTTTTCCTGCGACTAAAGAGGGACTTGCTGTAAGTGGCCTTTCTTCCGCCCAAAAGGCCCTGATTCTGGCAGCTATTGAAAACTATGTGGAAGATTTGGAAGAAACTACAGCAGCAGCGATTATGGCTACCTATACAGATGAGCTCGACGACACTTACATTGCCTACACAGGGAATGGTACATCGGGTACTGCGACATCCTTCCTTTCTTCCAATTCTAACTATGTACGAATTGACGGACCTACTGTATGGATTGAATTCGCCTGCCAGAATGGGGTAGTCATTCAAAATCAGATACATTATCACTCTGTATGGCGTGACCATGAACATGATTATGGAGTTGATTTAAGCGGTGATGCAATTGATGTCTCAACAGGCATTAATCATGTTGATATTTCTCGTGAGATAACCATTTACCCAAACCCGACGCAGGAACAAATTGTGGTGAAGTTACCCCTTCAGATTAATAATGCACGAATTCTTATTACAGATATTTCGGGAAAAAGAGTTTATCAAGGAAGAGACTCCGGTGAATCATTGGTAGTGGACGTTAAATCGCTGTCTGTCGGAAGTTACCTTCTTACAATAAGCACAGAATCAAAGATTTTTTCGGGAAAATTCATTCGTCATTAAACTGTGAAGATATGATCAGAAAAATCCTATTAATAGGATCTCTTTTATCAATAATCCATACAGTAATGGGGCATCCAATGCCCCATTCTATTTTGTCTTTTGATGTAAAATCAGATAAAATATATGCAGACTTAAAAATTCCGATTAAAGAATTACAGTTTGCAGTGCCCTTTGATGTATCAGAACATACAGAGACATTGCTTAACACAGAACGTCGAAATCAACTAGAGGGCTACTTTTTGGCACATATTCATGCAAGGAGCCACGATGGCCATGACTGGAAAATAAGTTTAATTGAGGCCACACTTGGCGAAACCGAGCAAATCGCTACGGGAAAGTATCAAGAGCTTATTTTGAGGCTCCTGATGCAACCACCCAAAGGCGGATCAGTAAGGAGATTTGATTTGTTTTATGATGCAATTGTCCATCAGGTTGTTACCCATAAGATATTCGTAACTATAAAACAGGACTGGCAAAGCGGGAGAATTGATACGCTGGAAAAACACCTTGGCCTGATAGAGTTAAGTTTTGCTGATAATACCATACTTCCTCTGTCTGTAAGCCTTGATGAAGGCAACAATTGGAAAGGATTTTTGGCAATGGTCCGGTTAGGCATCCGGCATATTACGGAAGGAGTTGACCATTTACTTTTTCTGTTAGTGCTCTTGCTGCCTGCCACCCTGATTCCTTTCAACAATCGCTGGACAGCCTTTTCAGGAACTCGAAACAGTATTGTTAACATTTTCAAAATTGTAACAGCTTTTACAATAGGACATTCCCTTTCCCTCATTTTTGGGGCTTTACATTGGATTTCGCTACCGTCGCAACCTGTCGAAATTTTTATAGCATTCACAGTGTTGATTGCAGCGATACATGCCCTAAGACCAATATTCTTCGAACGAGAAATATATATTGCTTCAATTTTTGGACTTGTTCACGGTCTGGCATTTTCGACGGTTCTTTCAGAACTCCATTTGGAAACCGTGGAAATGATTTACAGCATATTGGGATTTAATATCGGCATTGAACTCATGCAATTATTCATTATTTTTCTAACCATTCCCTGGTTAATAATTTTGAGTAAAAACAAACACTATCAGTATCTTAGAGTGGTGGGAGCCATTTTTGCAATCATTGTTTCACTTGCATGGATGATTGAAAGGATCACATTGGAACCCAATCGCGTTTCGATTTTTGCCGAACAAATTTTTAGCCAGGGGGATTGGATTTTATTGTTATTAATGAGCTGTGCAATTTTTAGTATCGCTTATAAGAAAGTATCCAACAAACAGTGATAGCGATCATGAGCTATATTCCGTTTGCATAAAAACGTGAATAGTTGCCCCAAGGCCATTCCCTCCTTATATTTGCCGGGTCAATTATCATAGATGAGCCAAACAGAAGAAACGAAATCAAAATCATTACTTTCCCCTAAATGGATCAGAATCTGGGTTCCCATTCTCCTGTTTTCGGTGGCAGCCTATTTCCCCATTTTCCTGCATTTGGGTTCTTTTCCACTGAAAAACTTTGACGAATCTCTTTTTGCCATGCGAGCCTATAAAATGGCTCATGAAGGAGAGTATTTATACAATTTTCGGGATTTCCCTGACGGCCCTTCTTCGACCAATGTCAAACCTACCTTTTTCACTACCATTCAGGCCCTAAGTTTTAAGATTTTGGGATATAATGAAATTGCCCTGCGCCTACCGGTAGCTTTATGTGTTGTGCTTTTACTGGGGTTCTTTTTGAGGTTAAGTTATCTGGAAACGGGGAGTCTGACCTGGGGATATTTTTGCGGTCTGGTATTAATTACCTCGATAGGTTTTATCAGAGTTCATATTAGCCGGACAGGAGACCATGACGCACCTTTGGCAGTTATGGGATGGCTTTCTTTGCTGTATTTTTTCCGGTACTTGCAGAATGACAGAAAATCAACAAGAGATCTTTGGATTTTTACTTTTTTGATGATTGCCGCAACATTAACAAAAAGCGTTTCAGGATTATTTTTTGTGCCTGCTCTTGTGATTTACAGCTTGTATAAAAAGCAGTTTGTCGCATTAATGACGAGCAAGGAGTTATGGTTGTCGGTAGCTGCTTTTGTGATAGCGGTTGGCGGGTTTTATCTGGT
>JAGQVA010000383.1 GCA_020438265.1 Bacteroidota bacterium | reverse complement strand
TAGCCAGTGAGCTAATTCCAGACTCAAGCAGAGAAACCGTTACGCGACTGCCTTCTCCTGTTTGCAGAAAACGGATATAGGCCAATAACATCGCTTCCTTTAACTGGTGACCTGCCATAAGATCCATCAGCGCAACAGGCATTTTAACGGCCTCTCCGGGATTCCCATTCATATAGGTAAATCCTGCCTCAGCCTGAATGATTGCATCATAAGCCGGACGTGGTTCTTCTGCTCCATACCCATTCACTTCACCGATAATTAACCGGGGATTTATTTTGTGCAGGGTTTCACAGTCTACACCCAGTTTTTCGGAAACTCCGGGTAAATAGCTTGAGATAACCATATCTGCTTTGGTGATGATTTTGTGAACCAATTGCTTCCCTTCTTGTGATTTCAGGTTGACAGCAATGGATTCCTTTCCCCAGTTAATGCTGGAATAATAGGCGGAAATATCACTTTCCGTTGGCTCCGAAGCCAATTTCCAGGATCTGGTTACATCGCCCTGAGTATGCAGATTTTCTACTTTAATGATTCTGGCGCCAAGTTCTGCGAAGAACATGGATACAGAGGGACCTGCCAGCACATTTGCCAGCTCGACGATTGTAACATTTTGAAACATGTATGAATCTGATAGAGTAGGGGATTAAGCAGGTCGCCACTTTGGAACCAGTGTTCCTTAAGCACTTTCAGAGATAATCTTGGCGTAAGCTATCGGCGGTTGAATAGTTGTATCAACCTTCGTCTCTACCATGTATGTGTAATCAGCAAAAAAACGGGAAAGTTTTCCATATTTAATTCCATTCTTTCGTAGTTGAATGCCAATTTTTGCAAGGTTTGCCCATCCGTCTTCGTTCGCTGAATCTATTATAGCTTGCCGGATGACTTTTTCCAATTCAGCTTTATTGGTGTCCATAATCTCTTATGTCTCTTAATCCGGATAATGAAAATTGAAAAAATCCTAATATGATAAATAACTATAGCCATTGGCATTTAGCCCTTAGCTTTTTGCTATATGCCAATGACCAACAGCCAACAACAAATAGCTCTATGCAATGTTAACCAAGATAAACTGAAGATACAACTCATTCACCTGTCCATTCATGCAAGAGACAGATTTTGCAGAATTGGTATTCTGAAACTTTTTCACGAAAGGAAAGGTATAAGGATGGAAACTTCTACACTCCCCCGGATTTGATGAAGCAGGACTTGGTAGCGAGGGACAACTCTCCAAAAATTTCTCACCCATTTTTTCTCCCCGGTTTGTAGCTGTTCTTCCTGATAAATAAAATTGGAAGAAAATAGGCTTTCTATCATCGCTAATTTCCATACATGTCGGTATGGACAAAATCATTATCGTATATTCACAACTTGAAACATTATGAACAACATGACCAAAAAAAGAATAAATAAATCTTCGCGCAGTAAAAAGAATAAGCGAGGAAAAAATCAAGATACATCTTCACTCAGACCAGACCAGCTCTGGAAAAAACAAATTCTGGCTTTTATGCGGGCAAACCGCGAAGGTACTTTTTCCAGTAAGCAAATTGCCGGAGCAACGGGTTTGTTTAGAAAACTGGATAATAAAAAAATCAGATCTATTCTCGATAAACTCGCAGCTGAAGGCAATATTGAATACCTTGAGAGAGGAAAATATAAGTATATGTCCCAGGCAGTTGTGATGACTGGAAAACTGGACGTTAACCGGTCTGGCTCAGGTTATCTGCTGGTTGAAGATGGTGAAGATATTTATATCAGCTCTCAGTCAATGGACAAGGCGATGCACGGAGATATTGTTAAAATCAAACTACTCAAGCGTCGAAGAAGAGGCCGTAAAGAAGGACAGGTTCTTGAAATTGTACAAAGAGCAAAAGTTGAATTTGTCGGTACGGTAGAAGAGGGAGTTCCCGGAACGTTTTTCCTCATTCCTGATGACCGGAAAATCAATTTTGACTTTTTTATTCCCAAGGATAAACTCAACGGCGCAAAAGCCGGAGAAAAAGTCTGGACCAAACTCCTAAATTGGGAACGAAGATCTCCCGAAGTAGAAGTACTTTCAGTTCTGGGTAAAGCTGGAAACCATAATACGGAGATGCACGCCATTTTACTTCAGTATGGATTTAACCCCAATTTCCCACCTGAAGTTGAAATTGAAGCCAAAAAAATTAAGGAGCAAATTCCTGCTTCCGAAATCCAAAAAAGAAATGATTTTCGGGATATTCTCACGTTTACGATTGACCCTTCTGACGCAAAAGACTTTGACGATGCTCTGTCCTTTCGGGTATTGGAAAATGGTCATTATGAGGTGGGAATCCATATTGCTGACGTTTCCTATTATGTAAAGCGCGGTTCGGAGATTGATAAAGAAGCTTTTCATCGGGCTACTTCCGTTTACCTGGTTGACCGCACGATTCCCATGCTTCCGGAAAAACTGTCCAATATGGTTTGTAGCCTTCGGCCTCATGAAGAAAAACTGACTTATTCCGCTGTATTTGAACTGGATGATGAAGCAAAAATTCACAATCAATGGATTGGAAGAACGATCATTTTTTCAGATCACCGCTTTGATTATGAGCAGGCTCAGGAGGTAATTGAGGGGAAATCAGAAGGACCTTATGGTGAGGAATTACGGAAATTAAATGACCTTGCCAAAAAACTGCGTGCGCAGCGATTTGGGAAAGGAAGTATCGAATTTGAATCTAATGAAGTAAAATTCGAGCTGGATGAGAATGATAAACCTGTTCGGGTGATCAAAAAGGAAATGAAAGACTCGAACAAATTGATTGAGGATTTTATGCTTTTGGCAAACCGAAGAGTGGCAGCACATATTCATGGGTTGTTTAGCAACCCTCCATTGCCTTCGGTATATCGTATTCACGACCACCCCAATCCGGAAAAACTTTCGAGTCTACAGCAATTTGTTAGCCATTTTGGATATGAAGTCAGCTTTGATGATAATGAACATACTTCTGAAAGACTAAATGCGCTGCTCGAAAAGGTTCATGGTACTCCCGAGCAGAATGTGATTGAAACGATCGCAATTCGTTCGATGGCCAAGGCCATTTATTCTACCAAAAACATTGGCCATTTTGGACTGGGGTTCCAGTATTATACACACTTTACCAGCCCTATCCGAAGATATCCGGATTTGATGATTCATCGCCTGCTCACAGCTTATCACAATAAGGAATACAACCAAAACCCTGTAGTGATGGAGGAAGAACTCAGACATAGCTCCGAGAAGGAAAGAACAGCCGCTGAAGCGGAAAGAGCTTCCATTAAATACAAACAGGTGGAATTTCTGGAAGATAAAATCGGAGAGCGATTTACCGGAATTATTTCCGGGGTGATTGAGTCCGGCTTATTCATTGAACTGGAAGATAACCTTTGCGAAGGGTTTGTGCCGATTCATTCCATTGAAGACGATTATTATATCTTTGAGGAAGAGACCTATGGATTCAAAGGCAAAGATACCAATACCGTTTTACGTTTGGGAGATAAGGTTGTGGTTGAGATTGCTGGAACGGATCTCCAAAAGAGAACCATTGATATGCTCTTTGTAGAAAAGATTTCTGGGTAGATTTTCTGCCAAAACCGGAAAAAGAAATTTTCAATATATACCTCAGGGTGCCATTTTGGCGTTCTGAGGTAATTTTTTGTGCCAAAAAGTCTGTTTTTCCTGATTGGAAGGAGATTTGATTTCTATAAAGAGAAAATTTGATTGCTGAAGAATTGATATATAAATGAACTTTAATAACTATACCATAAAATCCCAGGAAGCTATCCAAAAGGCTGGAGAAGTAGCCAAAGTTTCCGGGCAACATGCCATCGAGACCGGGCATTTGCTTAAGTCTCTGCTGGACATGGAGGAAAGTATAATCCCGTTCATGCTGAAGAAATTGGGTGTGAATCTGGGATTTTTGACTCAGAAACTGGATGAGCTTCTTGAAGGTTATCCAAAAGTAAGTGGCGCAACCGGAGGGCAGTATCTTTCCAATGATTTACACCGTGTGCTTGAAAGTGCCAATAATGAGGCAGGAAAACTCAATGATGAGTTTGTGAGTCTTGAGCATTTGCTGTTGGCATTAGCCAAATCCAGGAATGGAGTAGCCAAGGTTTTGAAAGAACAAGGCGTAAGCGAGAAAGGATTGAAGCAGGTCATGGAGGAAGTTAGAAGAGGATCAAGAGTAACTGACCAGAATCCGGAAGCAAAGTATAATGCCCTGGAAAAATATGCCCGAAATCTGAATGAAATGGCTCGTAAAGGGAAACTGGACCCTGTGATTGGTCGTGAAGATGAAATCAGAAGGGTGATCCATATTCTTTCCCGTCGAACCAAAAATAATCCGATTCTCATTGGAGAACCCGGGGTTGGGAAAACGGCTATTGCTGAAGGATTGGCTTACCGGGTGATTCAGGGAGATGTGCCTGAGAATTTGAAATCCAAAACAATTTATTCTCTGGATATGGGAGCGTTGATTGCGGGAGCCAAATTTCGGGGAGAATTTGAAGAACGGCTGAAGGCTGTGGTGAAAGAAGTCGTAGAATCCAATGGCTCGATTATTCTGTTTATCGACGAAATTCATACACTGGTAGGAGCAGGAAAGGCAGATGGAGCGATGGATGCCGCCAATATTCTCAAACCGGCTCTGGCCCGTGGAGAATTACGTGCAATCGGAGCAACAACCCTGGATGAGTATCAGAAATACATAGAGAAGGACAAGGCGCTGGAACGCCGTTTCCAGAATGTAGTCGTTAGTGAGCCCTCTGTGGAGGATACAGTTTCCATTCTAAGAGGATTAAAGGAAAGATATGAAGTGCATCATGGAGTGAGGATTACTGATGGAGCGATTGTTGCGGCAGCAGAACTTTCCAACAGATATATTTCTGATCGTTTTCTGCCAGATAAAGCCATTGACCTGATTGATGAATCGGCAGCTAAACTCCGGCTGGAGATGGATTCCATGCCTGAGCAACTGGACGAAATCGAGCGGAAAATCAGACATTTGGAAATTGAGCGGGAGGCTCTCAAAAGGGAGAAGGAAAAAAAGAAAATTGGTGAGATTGAGAAACAATTGGCTGATCTGGAGGAAGAGAGAAACCGCTTACGTGCGCATTGGGAAACAGAAAAAGACATTATTCAGCAGATTCGCAACCTGAAGGAAGAGGTAGAACAGTTGAAAGTCGAAGCAGAAGAAGCTGAGCGTCAGGCAAATTTTGGAAAAGTGGCTGAGATCAGGTATGGACTGATTGTAGAGAAAGAAAAGAAAATCCAATCTCTCAAAGAGCAATTGATTGCGTTTCAATCAGAACTGCGAATGTTAAAAGAGGAGGTAGAAGCAGAGGACATTGCAGGAATTATATCACGATGGACGGGAATTCCTGTAACCAAAATGGTCGAAAGTGAAAGACAGAAACTACTTCGTCTGGAAGACGAACTGCATAAAAGAGTTGTCGGACAAGAGGAGGCCATCAATGCAGTGGCAGATGCTATTCGCAGAAGCAGGGCTGGTTTGCAGGATCCCAATCGGCCTATCGGTTCTTTTATCTTCCTTGGTTCTACCGGAGTAGGAAAAACGGAATTAGCCAAGGCACTGGCA
>JAGQVA010000382.1 GCA_020438265.1 Bacteroidota bacterium | reverse complement strand
TGACTTGCAGGGACAAACCGGAAACACCTGGGCACTGGGTAGTAAAATTTGGGTCTACACACATGGGCAAGTTCAATATTATGAACATTCTCCCTATCGCGGTTTCCAGTCAACGGTGGAACCAGTCATTCATTTTGGCCTTGGTGCGGATAGTAAAGTAGATAGTTTAATGATTGAATGGCCAAATGGATATATCCAGAAATTTGAAAATGTAAAAGCGGGGCGTTTACATTTAGCCCAGCCGGAAACAAATCATCCCAATCAAAAACCCCAAAACAATCATTCCACCTGGCTTTCTCTTGCAGAAGGCGAATTAGACCTCAGACATTCAGAAAATATACTCGTCGAGTTCAAGCATAACTCCCTCCTACCCTACAGCCTGGGATATGAAGGGCCTTGCATCGCAACCGGAGATATTGACGGAAACGGATTGGTTGATTTGTTTTTTGGTGCCTCTTTGGGACGTCAAAGTCAGGTTGCTTTCCAGAATCCGGACGGAACTTTCCGCATTGACTCCATAAATGGTTCAGAAATACATGAAGACGTTCAGGCAATATGGTTTGATGCAGACGGAGATCAGGATTTGGATCTGTATGTGGTTAGTGGCGGTGCAGACGGAGCGATGAGTCGGGCCAATTTTCAGGACCGTATTTATCTGAATGATGGAAAAGGTTATTTAACCCTGCAGCAAGATGCTTTACCTACCATTTCAAATACCAATTGTGTAACAGCCGGAGATTATGATGGAGATGGAGATATTGATTTATTTGTAGGTGGAGCAGCTAAACCGGGCTCCTACCCTTTCTCCGAAAGAAGTTACCTTTTAGAAAATCGAAGCGGGAAATTCCACGATATAACTAAAAACCTACCTGGAATGACAGATTTGGGCTTGGTTCATTCTGCCCTTTGGTCAGACTATAATCAGGACGGATTACAGGATTTGATTTTGGTAGGAGAATGGAGCTCACCGCGTATTTTCAAGCAAGAAGCAGGACGGTTTTCTGAACAAACAAAAACAGCAGGTTTGGCAGAATATACAGGGTGGTGGAACACTATTATTGAAGCAGATATTGACCGCGACGGAGATCCTGATTATATCGCCGGGAACCTGGGATTAAACCAAAGATATGATGCGTCTTTGGAAACTCCCCTGATGATTGATGCCAAAGATTTTGATGAAAATGGAGCTGTAGATCCTGTTCTGAGTTATTATATTCAGGGAAAAGCCTATCCTGCTCACCCCAAGGCTGCCCTGATCAAACAAATGGCGGGTTTGCGCAAATTTTACCTTCACTATGATGATTACGCACGGGCAGATTATCAGGACTTTATGAGTATTTTACGTCCTGAGGGAAAGTTTCACGGAGAAGCTAAACATCTGGCTTCCAGCCTGATAATTAATCGTGGCGATGGTTCTTTCGAGGTAAAGGCGTTGCCATTAGAAGCACAATTTTCTCCCATCGAAAGTATTCTGTTTTACGACATCAATCACGACGGTTTTGAAGATATTATCGCTGCTGGCAACCGGTACAGTGCTGAAACCAACGGAGGCTGGTACGACGCATCTCTCGGCGTAATCTTATCGGGTGATGGAAAGGGAAATTTCACTCCAGTCCCTGCATATCAAAGTGGATTTTCTTCCCGGCAGGATGCAAGGTCTCTGGTTATTTTACCAATTGGAGCAGAGGGCAAGCCGATGTTGATTCAGGGGAATAATAACAGCCCTGTTGAATGCTGGGAAATCGTCCAGAACGACAGCTAACAGGCATAACACCACATCATAGTTAAAATCGTCTCATTCCATATTATTATAGTTAATGTCATCTATCACATTTAATTAAAATTGGAATGAAACAATTTCTCTACTTACTACTCTTGGTGACAACCAGTCATCTTGCCTTAGCGCAAAAAAGCGTGACAGGTGTAGTCTCAGATGTGTACGGCGAGGCTATTGAGGGAGCCACCGTACTGGAAAAAGGCACTGCAAATGGAGTATTTACTGACAGAGAAGGCCGTTTTGCAATTACGGTTTCTTCAAATACAATCATTGTAAGAATTGCCGGATTTACCCCTCAGGAACTGGATGTTAGCAGCCAGAATGTCTTTTCTGTAACACTTGAACCCAGTCAACTGGAAGAAGTCGTTGTGATTGGTTATGGGGAAAAAACCCGACAGTCCATTACTTCAGACATCTCGACAGTCAGCTCAGAAACCATTGAGCAATCCCAATCAATGCAGTCAGAATTGGCCCTTCAGGGACGGATTCCGGGGGTTTTGGTTACCCAACCCGGAGGTGATCCCAACTCCAGGGTGAATATTCAGATTCAGGGTATTGGATCTTTTGGTGATAACCAGCCTCTGATAGTCATTGACGGTATTCCCATTACTGAATTTGGTTCTGAGTCACAGGATGCGATCAACCCACAGGCGGCCGGGGACCTCAGAGGAACCCAGAACGTCCTCAACCTGATCAATCCTAATGACATTGAATCCATTTCTGTTTTAAAAGATGCCTCAGCAGCAGCCATTTATGGTTTTAGAGCTGCAAACGGGGTAATTCTGATTACCACCAAACGTGGAAGTATCGGTGCACCCACCGTTCGGTTCAACATCTCCCGGGGGATACAAAATCTCCCCCGTGTTTATGATGTGCTCAATACCGAAGAGTACACCAGCCTCTATCAGGAAATGTTTGCCAATAACCCAAATGCTCCGGCTCCTCCGGCTGAATTTGACCCGGCAAGCCCGTTTTATCTGGGAAATAGCCCTACTTATGATGCTCAGGCTGCCATGCTGAATCAAAATGCGATTAATGAAAGTTATCATGTGAACGTTTCAGGAGGTAATGAAAGCGGAAACTATGCAGTAAATGCAGGTTATACCTTTATCGAAAGCCCATTGATTGCCAATAATCAGGTTCGTTATAACTTCGGAGTAAACTCTGATTACAAAATCAATGACTGGATCAGATTTGGTGAAACAGTAAGGATTGGTTATACCGATGGGTATGACAACCGTTCGGGAGATCTGTTGGGTTACGCCCTGCAAACTCCTCCCTGGCAGCCTTATGAAGATCCTAATCAACCTTTAGGTTATGCCCAAACTGCTCTTACTCGTTATAATCCTGCTGGTGCAGCCTGGGAATTTGATACGCTTGCTGACGGAAGAACCGGTCTTTTATATGGTCCTGAAACAGAAGCGAATCACCTGGCAAGGTCAAACCCTGTCTTAGGCGGTAGAAGATATGATCTTTATCGTACGCTGGGTTCTGCTTATCTGGAAATGGAACCCATCAAAGGTTTGAAATTCAAGGCAGCCTATAGCGCTGACTGGTATTACAACAAAAGAACTACCTGGAGTTATCCCCAGTTGACACTTATCTATAGTATTACCGGAAATGCCCTGGCTCCAGAACCAGACGGAATGTATGGAAGTTTTGGAGAAAGACATAGCCAGAACCTCAACCAGGTACTGGATTTGACTGTTAACTATGACAAAACCTTTGGAGAGAATAAGATTAACTTCCTGGCCGGATATAATGAGCAGCAAGAGCGTTACTTCCTGATTTCAGGAAGCGCAAGTCAGGCTTTCACTTCAAATCCATTGACTGATGTATTTGATACAGAAGCTGATTACGAAGAAGCCATAGCGACTCCCCGTACATATCGTCCTCCCCTGGGATACGGAGGAGCTACTGCTCAGAACAGAGACGTAAGCAGTCTCCGTTACCGAAATCGATTTCAGGGAATTTTTGGTCGATTGAGTTATAGTTATGCTGACAAAATATTTGTAGACGCATCTATTCGTTTTGATGGTTCTTCAAAGTTTGCTCCTGGTTACAGATGGGGAACCTTCCCTGCAGTTTCTGCTGCATGGCGCCTGAGCGAGGAATCATTTATGGATAATGTGGGTTGGGTAGACGAATTGAAATTACGCGCAGGATGGGGACAGGTTGGTAGCAACCAGGTAGCACGTCCAAACGAATGGAGAGAGAATATCTCTGGAAACCCGACTTACACATTAGGTCCTGGACCAGGTGGTGATCCAACAGTAGGAAGAGGAGTATTTATTCCTAACTTCGCCTCTACTGACCTGACATGGGAGACTGAGAATACCACCAATGTTGCTCTTTCTGGTCAGTTGTTTAATCGATTCGTTACTTTCAACGTTGGTTATTACAACCGTCTGCGTACAGGAGTATTACAGCAGGTTTCTCTTCCTTTTGTTGTAGGAACTTCTACCAATCCAACTTTGAATACAGCAACAACCCGCAACCAGGGACTTCAGTTTGAAGTAGCCATTTCTCCTAAAGTTGGGGATCTTCGCATGAATATTTCAGCTAACCTGACTACCGTTCACAACCGCGTGATCGAAGTATTCTCAGGTCAGCCATTTGGAGGAAACGGAGGCCGTGTTGAAGAAGGATATTCTATGTTCTATCTCTGGGGACCTCAAACCAACGGTATTTTCCAGACTCAGGAAGAAGTTGAAGCATGGCTTGCAGTATTTTCAGATCCTGGAAATGACAACCTGAAAAGCCCTGGTGATATCATTTTTGTAGATAATCTGGGTGATCCAACTGAAGAAGATGTAATCAATGGTTTATTGGTTAACCCTAATCCTGACAGCGTTATTAACTCTTCTGATAATGTATACCTGGGAAAAACTGTTCCTGGAGTATTCGGTGGATTAAATTTTGAAATGCGTTGGAAAGGATTTGACTTCTCCCTCTTCTTACAGGGTGTAGGAGATGTTCAGAAAATCAATAATGCACGTTGGGCTGGTGAAGCTATGGGCGGACTTGGAAATAACTACTGGTCAACTGTTCAAGATCGTTGGACTGCTCAGAATACTGATACTGACATTCCTCGTGCAGTAGCTGAAGATCCATCCGGAAATAATCGTTTCTCTCAGCGTTGGGTAGAAAATGCCGGTTATATCCGTCTGCGTCAGATGCAAATTGGTTATAATTTCTCGCCTTCAGTACGTAAGGTTTTGGGTAATGCAAAGCAGTTCAGAATCTACCTCGCAGGTTCAAATCTGGCGACACTTACCTCATGGTCAGGTCTTGATCCAGAAAACGATAATGTACCTGTTCCACGCATCTTAAGCGCCGGTGCCAATATCACCTTCTAATGATTTATAATTTGTATCTAATAATATTGAAATAAATGAACCGAATATATTTTATAACCATCTTTTCTCTCCTGATCCTGACAACCAACAGTTGTCAGGAGAGAAACTTCCTGGGACCTGACCAGCAGGAAATTGACTCAAATGACTACTTCACCAATGAATTGGCATTTGACCGGGCGGTCCTGGGTGTATATCAGAAACTGGTCTTCTTCTATAACTACCGGGGAGGTAGCGAAAACTGGTTGCACGACATTCGTCTTTTGCCAGATGACGACGCCACCACTACCGGAGGTAATGCTTTTGAGATTTTTGGTAACCTCACTGCAACCAATGGTAATCTCAGTGCTTACTACCAGTTTGCCTATCAATTAATTGGAAGAGCTAATACTGTTTTACAAAAGCAGGATGAGCTGGGAGATCTGGCTTATGAAGATATCGATCTTCGTGATACTCACCGGGGAGAGATTTTATTT
>JAGQVA010000381.1 GCA_020438265.1 Bacteroidota bacterium | reverse complement strand
AACTGTTTTTACAGGCACCACGGGAGAGAATAAGTACTGGGAATTATCGGGCGATTCGGTTCGGGTAGCTGATTTTTCAGATTTTTCCACAAAAGGAGAATACAGGTTATGTGTTCATGGGGGAAAAACCTGCTCCGATCTGTTTCAAATTGGAGAATCTTTATACAAATATCTGGCTGATGCTGCCTTGAAATCCTATTATTATTCCAGATGCGGGGTAGATATAGAGGAAGAATACGGCGGAAAATGGCATTGGAAGGCAGGGCATCCGGATACGGCGGTAATGATTCACGAATCAGCTGCTGATGAAAACAGGCCAGCAGGTACGGTTCTTTCTTCACCGGGCGGTTGGTATGACGCCGGAGATTATGGCAAATACATTGTAAACAGTAGCATTACCACCTGGACGATTCTGCAAAGTCTGGTGCTGAATCATTCATTCCATCAGCAACAAAACCTGAATATTCCTGAATCTGGCAATGAATTGCCTGATATTCTGGATGAAGCTCTGGTGAATCTCAAATGGATGATGACCATGCAGGACCCCAATGATGGGGGCGTTTATCACAAACTTACCACCAAACAGTTTGACGGTTTTATCATGCCCGATCAAACGAACAAACAAAGGTATGTGGTACAAAAAAGCACGCCAGCAGCCCTTGATTACGCCGCAACCATGGCTACAGCGGCAAGAATTCTACGCGGTTATCAGCTTGACCAGTTAGCGGAAGAAATGACGGAAAGTGCTATCATGGCTTGGGAATGGGCAGTTAAAAATCCCGGAAAATTGTATGCCCAGCCCAAAGATATCGCAACTGGCGCTTATTCAGATAAGTCGGATACTGACGAGTGGTTCTGGGCTGCTTCAGAGTTATTTCTGCTCACTGGTGATCAAAAGTACAAAAATGCGATGACGAAATATTATCAGAAGCCCATCACCCCGAAATGGGATGTGGTTCATACCCTGGGAATCATTTCATTACTAACCTCTGAGAGCCGCGAGAAATTCAAGGAAATGGAGTCAGATTTTATTGCCTATGCTGATATAATGCTGAAAAAAGAAGCGGCGAGCCCTTATCTAATCAGCATGGATAAATTTGCCTGGGGTAGCAACTCTGACGTTGCGAATGATGGCATGTTGAAACTGATCGCTTACAGGTTGACTAAAGACAAAAAATACATTGCTTCTGCCCAAAATGATCTCGATTATATTTTGGGTAGAAACGCCACGGGATATTCCTTTGTTACAGGCTTTGGCCATCAAACCCCCATGCATCCCCACAACCGGATCATGGCCTCTGATGGAGTGGAAGCGCCCATGCCGGGGTATATTGCCGGTGGCCCTAATACCAATGTGATGACGGACTGCCAGTCTGAAAATGTGGTTAGAAGTACATTCCCCGCCGCTTCCTATATCGACTCACAGTGTAGTTATTCAACCAATGAAACAGCAATCAACTGGAATGCTCCGCTGGTGTTTCTGACATCAGGATTAGAGCAGGAATTGGCAGGAAAAAGATAAATGTTTGCTCCTTCCCGGAGTAGAATATAACAGAACAAAGATTTATTTACCAGTATTGAGGGAGATCCTGATCCGCTTTTGCGGAGAGGGGTCTTCTTGTTTTTGTCTATAAAGATGAGTGAGAGTTCTTTTTGAAGAACTAATATGGTTAGGCATTTTATATAATGAAAATACATGAAAAAGAGATTTTTTCACTATATTTGTTAAATTTTATGTGAATATTATGCTAATTCGGTTTTCTGTTGAGAATTTCTCGTCATTTATGTCTCGTCAAATGTTTTCAATGATCCCTGGAAAGGGAACAATAAAATCTTTTCATAAGGCGGCACCTGTTGGTGGTATTTCTGTTTTAAAAGCAGGCGTCATATTTGGTGCGAATGCGTCAGGTAAATCAAATTTGATCAAGGCTATTGGGTTTGGTCGAAGTATGGTTTTGGGCAATAGAAAGGCTGGTGAAATTATAAATTATTCCAAATTTAAGCTGGATCATAAATGTGCTTCTCTCGACTCAAGGATTGAGTATGAGTTTCGACATAAAGGGAAAAATTTTGCTTATGGTTTTGTTTTTAACAAGCATAAAATCAAAGAGGAGTGGTTATATGAAGTAACAAAAAGAAAGGAAGTAAAAATTTTTGAACGGACGCTTGATGACTTTGATCTGGATTACCTCTTTAAGCTAAATAAATCGAAAGAAGAACAACAATTTTTAAAGTTTACTGCAAAAGGAACCCCTGAAAATAATCTTTTCCTCAATGAGGTTAAACAAAGAAGACTCAAAGATAATGTATCTAATATTGATGAGTTAACTACTGCTTATGACTGGTTTTTGAATGCTTTAAAAGTTGTTCAGCCTGATGATAAATATAATATTGGGTTAAGATTTGAACTAAAAGATAATAAGAAATTACTTCAATCATTTGAACAGTTTTTAAATTATTTTGATACCGGAATTGATGGAGTATGTCTTGAACCAATAGGAATGGAAAGTATAGATATACCGAGGAAGGCTATAGAGAAGATCGGAGAGGATTTACTTAATAGTAATTCTGAAGAAAAAACAGCAGCAATATTATCAAATAACAATACAACTTATTTTATATCAGTGGGTGAGGAAGATGAGCTGCTATTCCATAAATTTATGACAAGACATATAAATGAAGATGAGTTTTTATTTGATACAAGTGAAGAGTCTGATGGGACGAATAGAATTATCGATTTTATTCCTCTTCTCATGGATTTATTGCAAGGAGATAATGTGTTCATTATCGATGAAATGGAGAGAAGCTTGCATCCAAACTTGATCTATGACATAATAGATCTCTTTTTAGAAAAAAGTCATAATGTCAACAGTCAAATAATACTAGCTAGCCATGAGTCTTCACTATTAACTCAAAAACTTCTAAGAAAAGACGAAATTTGGTTTGTTGTAAAGGATAAAACAGGGAGCTCAACTTTACATTCTCTGGAAGAGTACAATATTAGATTTGATAAACAAATAAGAAAGGATTACTTATTAGGAAGATTTAAGGCCATTCCTAAACTTGGCAATAGAAGTAAGCTAACGGTTCTCCCAAACCAATAAAGAATTATGCCACGAGAGCGCAATGAATTTTTCAGAGATAGCAAGGTAAGGGAAAAGGAGAAGATCTTTGTACTTGCATTTGAAGGAAATATTGCAGAGGAAGAGTATTTCGAGGAAATAAAATCTCTGGAAGAATTTAATGATGAATTGATCTATCTTCATCTATTGAAAAGACCTCGAGGCGATACAAATAGTGCCCCTAAGCATGTATTTAATAAACTCCGAAAAGAAGCCAGGGAAGAATATAACTTTGGAAAAGACGACGAACTTTGGATGGTAATTGATACTGATCGATGGAAAAATATTCCGGAAATAATCAATCTATGTGAAGCAGTGGAGAATATGTATGTGGCAGTTAGTAATCCATGTTTTGAGTTTTGGCTCTTATTACATATTTACAAATACGAAGACCTTACAGAAGAGGAGATTGAGAATCTTGTCGCAAATAAAAAAGTATCTAACAAAAGAAGATATATAGATCAATTTCTTGGAGAAAAGATCGGAGATGGATATAACAAGAGCAATCCGAGAACCAATCGGTTTGTAGGATATGTAAAATCTGCAATTATTGAAGCAAAAAGACTTGAAAAGAAAGGTGAAAAATATCCTTCAGAGTTAGGTACTTATGTATATCGTGTCGTGGAAAAATTATTAAAATGAATTAAAATTAAAACAATCAAAATAGATCCCCCAACACCTCCCAAACATTCTCCGCCACAATCTCATGCCCCTCAGCCGTAGGATGAATCCCATCCCCCTGATTCAGCTCAGGCTCACCTGCCACTTTATCCAGCAAAAAAGGAATCAGCGAAATATCGTTCTCTTCCGCCAACTCCGGATAAATCACCTGAAACTTATCCCCATAATCCTGTCCCATATTCGGAGGAACCAGCATTCCGCAAAGCACAATTTTCGCTTCGGGGTATTTTGCTTCGACTTTATCAATCATTGACTGAAGATTCCGTCGGGTTTCTTCGGTGTCAATGCCCCGGAGACCATCATTTGCGCCGAGTTCCAGCACGAAAATGTCTACCTTTTGCTGGAGAATCCAGTCGATACGGCTATTGCCCGAAGCAGTGGTTTCTCCGCTTAATCCTGCATTGACGGTCTTGTAATCAAGTCCTAATGAATCAATGCGTTTCTGAATCAGAGAAACAAAAGACTGATCAATATCATCCAGCCCATAACCCGCAGTCAGACTGTTGCCAAAAAATAAAATGGTTTGTTTATCCGTCTCTGTTGCCAAATTGTCTGAGTTTTGTGAATGATTGGTCTCAGAACTGTCTTCAGGCTCATTTTTTGAGTTATTTTGTTCTGAAGAACCACAACTGATCGCAAAGGCAGCCAAAAAAATAAAAAATATCCTGAACAGCATGGGATTAAAATAGTTTATTGCAAAGATATCACAAATTAGCTTATTGTTTTGGAATCTATACTTTCTATTCAAAATCTTTCAAAGACTTATACAAGCGGGGAAAGATCACTGACAGTCCTTGATAATGTCAGTTTTGAGGTGGAACCGGGTGCAATTGTCTCCATTGTCGGACCTTCCGGAAGTGGAAAAACGACCCTTTTGGGGCTGTGTGCGGGTTTGGACCGGGCCAGTTCTGGTTCAGTCATTCTCAATGGAGTAAAACTCGATGAACTGGACGAAGACGAGCGCGCCCTGGTGCGTAACCAATATGTAGGGTTCATTTTTCAAAGTTTTCAATTATTGCCAACGCTTACGGCTCTGGAAAATGTGATGGTTCCTTTGGAACTCAGAGGGCAAACTAAAGTTCAGCCTTTTGCTATGGAATTGCTGGATCGCGTCGGATTAGCAGACCGTTCACATCATTATCCCATTCAGCTTTCCGGAGGCGAACAGCAGCGAATTTCTATGGCCAGAGCTTTCGCCAATCAGCCTAAAATTCTCTTTGCTGATGAACCCACAGGTAATCTCGATGAAGAAACCAGTAACAAGGTTGAGGATCTTTTATTCGAGTTAAATCGCGAGGCAGGAACCACACTTGTAGTGGTAACTCATGATCTGGAACTTGCCGGAAAAACCCAGCGAATTATCAGACTCAAAGGAGGAAAATTGGTTTCTGATGATTAAGGTGAATGATAGTAAATACATCAATAGATGAACAATAAGCGGGAATTTATTCCCCAAATTTTTCCCCATTATTGCCCTGGATTTTAATCCAGGGAAAAAATAAAAATCAATGCTAAATCAATATAAATGGCTCATCAAAATGGCCTGGCGGGACAGCCGCCGCAGCCGCTCCCGATTGATCCTGTTTACCAGTTCAATCATCCTCGGAGTGGCGGCATTAGTCGCCATTAATTCCTTTGATGACAACCTCCGCGAAGATATTCAATCACAAGCCAGAGAACTATTAGGCGCAGATCTGATGATTCGCTCACGCCAGGTTGTCAGCGACACTACGCTGGCCTTTATGGACTCTCTGGGTGATAATCGGGCGGATGAACAGTATTTTGCTTCAATGATCTATTTCCCGAAAACTC
>JAGQVA010000380.1 GCA_020438265.1 Bacteroidota bacterium | reverse complement strand
GGACCAAGGTGATGTTTAAAGCGGTTAAGCAGTAGTATATCTTAGACCTTCCAGGTTTTCGGAAACCTGGAAGGTCTAAACAACCCTCTATTCCTCCACGGAAACCAAATCCCACGCCTCAGCCAATTCCTCAGGCACCTCAAATGGCCGGTTCTTATAATTATTAAAATACCTGACCATTGCCATCATAAGCTTCCTTGAAAGAGCATCCAATACCAGTTTAGGTGCAATATCCGAATCTTCCATCCGCTCTACTTTTCTGATGATTTGTTTCATAAAAAATGGAGCTATAGAACCCAGACAGCCTGCTTTAGGTTCTACCCCTAACATATCCGTCAACTCATCACCAGCCAGATACCGCATAATCGCCTGAGGAGAAGTATCAAATGCCTTACCCGGAAGCACCTCCTTCGCAAACTGAATCAATGCGCTTGCCATAATTTTTCCCCCTTCGGTTTCGCCCGCCTGTCTCTCCAGAATTCGTTTTAGCAAATAACGCCCTTCGTGAATATCAGCAGGTAATAATGCTGGTTCTATCCCCAAAATATGTCCAATCACCTTCCAGTTGTGGAGATAAGCATTGGCTTCTTCATCAGTTAGCCCCATTTTCACTTTGGGCAAAGCATCAATCAGACTCACAGAAAATGTCATCAGGGTAATGGCCAGATCTTCCTGGTTGATGGGTTCACCCAGTTGATCGGCATCCCAGCCTTCCTTTTTCACAAAAGCTCTGATGGCTGCGTGAATCAGCCTGACTTTCTGAGCTGTTTCAATCGCCCTGCCCTTTTTCCCCATAGCTCCAGGCGCCATTGAATACATCAAAAACTGGCCTGTCTCAGCAATTCTCCGGGTAAATTTTTCAATATCTTTTCGATCTTCAGCCAGACGCCCGGTTCTGACCAGGACTTCCACCCCGTTTTTGCAGGCATATAAAGTAGGCAGTGATTTATAGTAAAGGAAAACCATAAAATACGGCCCATAGTCCAGAAACAGTTCCTGCGCCCAGTTTATCTTCTGTGTATCCGCCCAGGAAGGTAATTCACTTGTCTGTGCGAAATACTCACGGGTAGATTCAGGAAGTTGATCCAGCGGGAGCTCCACATTTCTAATCAGGATATCAAAAATCTTTTTCGCTTCGGTCAGACCTTTTTCCTGAACCAAATCTGCGATCACCTGATCTGCCAGGGGATCTGTTCTTAGCCTTGCCTGATCCAAAAAAGCATCATCCCAGCGGCGCATATTTTCAGAAAGATTTTCCATTATATAAACTTAATTTCCGTTCCAGCCAACTCCAAAATAAAGTCTTTTCCAAACGCAGCTGAAGGAGTCTGGTAACCAGGCTTAACTTCACCTGCATTTATTTTCTTCAATGCCATCAGACTGGTATGAGCCGTCAGGGTATAGGCTTCTGGTCCTTTGAAAACAGCTCTTTGTTTTTCGCCTTTCGCATTTAAAACCTCTCCCCAAACCATGCTATACCCTTTGTCCCGAGCTTCTTCAGAAGGGCCGGCAGGGCGTTTTTTGATTTGTTTTTGTATAAATTGCTGCACAAATGACAGACCTATCATACCCTTCAAAACACTCATGATTTTCAGCATTCCAATACTGATGGGAAGATTGGTCATGAAAGTTTCGATATTGGGAATGCCCGTACTGTGATAGGCGGTTGACAAATCTCCCCATTGATAAGTTGAGCCAGATGCTTTTTCTCCGTCAAAATCAAATTCCCGAACTTTGTATCCATAAGGTACTGCGATTAATTCGCCACCCTTCCTCACCTTTGCTCCCTGCCCCAATCGACTTGCAGAACTAATGGCTGTACCATGGGAAATACCTCCTTTCGTAAAAATAGCCAAAGTCAGACTCTCGGCATCTGGCATGGAATTTTTTAAATGAACAGCCAGACAATCAGAAGGCACCACATCAAATCCTATCCCCGGCAGAAGCATAATTTGTTTTTCCCTGGCACGGGAATCAGCTTTTTTGATTGGCTCAAACACGTCTACTTCTCCTGTAATATCCAGATAATGCGTTCCGGTTTCCAGACATGCCTCCACCACTTTTTCAAACGTATTGATAAAAGGACCTGCGCAATGTAAAATGGTATCTACCTCTTTCATCGCTGTATGTAATTTCTCTGTATCACTCAGATCAAAAGCCTTGTAATCAAATCCCGTCTCATTTGACAATTCCTTCAATTTTTCTTCTGACCTCCCGGCCAGAATAGGGGTCAATCCGTAATCCGCAGCCAGATGGGCAATTAATTTACCTGTATATCCATAAGCGCCATAGAGGAGAAATCTTTTCATTCCGTTAAGTTTTGGGTAAATTTATACACACTCTTGTAATTTATCTTATTAAATTTGCTTTATGGCATTTTTGAAATTCTTTTTCGGGTCAGTCGGATCATTGGTAGACCGCATCGTATGTGTCCTTTTCGCTATTGCATTGGCGCAGGCACCTGTTTATATCGCCCAGTACATCGATGTGTTAGCTGGTGCTCAGATGGAATCGCAGAAAACCTTTGACGACCTGGAGGAAAGAGCCGCAAAATTTGACCTTACTCTCGACGAATTTTTAGGTCGTTTGCTCAATAACCCGGATCCGCTGGTTAAGGAAAATGCCGAAGCATCTGCCAGTACGGTAGAACGCTATCGAAAATACACCGAAGCCTTGAATGCATTGCTTGACAGCTCTCCGTGGGCCAAGCCCTTTCGTTTGGTGCAGTACTACGATCCTTCGGTTAATGCTGCCATGCATTTTGAACCCAACGTTCCTTTGACGTTTGAAGGTGCGTTTTACGCTTTGGCAGGAGTTTTGATTGCAATGTTAATAATCGGTTTCTTCCGATGGATTTTCACCAAAATCTTTGGCCGGAAAAAAGAAGAAACCACGCCTAAAGAAAAAACCCAATCCACACAATTTTAGATCGCGCGAAAAACCATAGTCTTTTGAGTGTAGAAATTCAATCCACCAAATCACCTTCTCAATATTTTTTCCTGATTTACTGGTTGCCAGTTCTGGTATGGATGGGACTGATCTTTTACATTTCTCATCAGGACAGCGACAGCACCGGACAAAATGGAGATATTTTTATGTTTATCTTCAATCTCCTGAATCTCGATCCGGCGCGAATGGTGGAATTGAACGTTCCGCTTTATCTCCGGAAAACCGCCCACGTCATCGAGTATTTTATCCTTTTCCTTCTGACGGCACGGCTTTCCACTCAATATTTCAACATGCCCAAAATTGCCTGGGTGAGTCTTTTGGTAACCATCCTGTATGCAGTCAGTGATGAATTTCATCAAACCTTTGTTCCGGGTCGGGAAGGAAAAATCAGCGATGTGGGGATTGATACGATTGGAGCAATTTTGGGAGTGGTGGTTTTGGCATTGTGGATGCGGAGGAAAGGGAAGTAGGTAAAATAATGTAATTCACATGCAACCCATTGAACAAAAAGCATTATCCGAGGAAGTCATTCAAAAAATCAATGAAGCAGGCATCATTGCGGTATTGATTGTGGATGAAGTAAAACACGCGCTTCCAGTTGCAGAAGCTTTGCTTGCAGGTGGGGTAAATGCTATCGAACTCACTTTGCGCACTGACGCTGCCATGGATGCGGCACGACTCATCAAGAAGGAATTGCCAGAAATCATGCTGGGATTTGGGACTGTACTTACCAGGGACCAGGTAAAGGCTGTGGTAGATCTGGGAGCAGATTTTGCGGTTTCTCCGGGTTGTAATCCCAAAATTGTTGAAGAAGCTTATCAACAAGGCTTACCATTTGCCCCAGGCATTATGACTCCTTCCGATATCGAAATCGCCGTTGAATTGGGGTGCAGGGTTTTGAAATTTTTCCCAGCCGAAACCTCGGGAGGAATAAAACATCTGCAAAGTATGGCAGCACCCTATCAGTATTTAGGACTACAGTTTATTCCTTTAGGAGGAGTGAATATAAACAATGCCAGAACCTATCTGGAATCTTCTCTCATCACAGCGATTGGCGGTTCATGGGTAGCCAGCCAACAACTCATTCAGGCTGAAGCGTGGAGCACTATTGAAACTAATGCAAAACAAATCCGAAGCTTGATTACGGAAATAAGAAACAACTCCAATCTATTTTGATCTTCTTCTCCTAAAGGCACAAGTTTTGAGTCAAAGATAAAAACAACTTTTTGCCCTCATCAACCAAACAAAAAGTGAAAAAATATCTTAGATTTGTATAAACAAAACGTTTTCCTTTATGATAGAAGTTAAAGTACCGAGTCCCGGTGAATCCATCACCGAGGTTGAAATAGAAAGCTGGTTGGTCAAAAGTGGTGCCTATGTGGACATGGATGCAGAACTGGCGGAAATTAATTCTGATAAAGCTACCCTGACAGTCAATGCTGAAGGCGCCGGAGTGATTGAAATTCTGGTGGAAGAAGGAGAAGTTGTACAGGTTGGCCAGGTAATCGCAACAATTGATCCTTCTGCTGAAAAGCCCGCTGGCGCTCCTACCGAGAAAAAAGCTGATTCTCCTAATGGAAAAGACAAATCTCCGGCGAAGGAGAATGCCCCTGCTGAACAAAAAGAGTCATACGCCAAAGGAGTACCTTCTGTATCTGCTGATAAGCTGATGAAGGAAAAAGGCCTCGATCCCCAGACTGTCGAAGGCAGTGGCCGGGGTGGCAGAGTTACCAAAGCTGATGTGGTTAATCAGGTCAATAATCCTCCTGCTACAAAAACAGCTCCCAAAGAAGAAGCTCCTAAAAAGGAATCTCGCCCTATCCCAGCTATGCCAGTAGTCGGAAACGCTCAAGGCCGTGAGCAAACCTACGAGAAGATGAGCTCTCTCCGTCGCAAAATCGCTCAGCGACTCGTTTCTGTGAAAAATGAAACTGCCATGCTAACTACTTTTAATGAAGTAGATATGCAGGCGGTGATGGATATGCGCTCGAAATACAAGGATAAATTTAAGGAAACACACGGCGTAGGTCTGGGTTTTATGTCCTTCTTCACTAAAGCGGTTACCATGGCTCTCATGGAATTCCCCGCAGTCAATTCTCAGATTGATGGTAAGGATCTGGTTTATCATAATTACGCCGACGTAGGTATTGCAGTAAGTACGCCTCGTGGTTTGGTGGTACCTGTGATCAGAGATGCTCACCTCATGTCTCTGCATCAGATTGAGCAGTCTGTGCTCCATTATGCGCTCAAAGCTCGCGAAAACGCTATCACTATTGATGATATGGAAGGGGGAACCTTCACCATTACCAATGGAGGTATTTTTGGTTCGATGTTGTCAACGCCTATCATTAATCCGCCTCAGGCTGCGATTCTGGGTATGCATAATATCGTAGAGCGTCCGGTAGCGATTAATGGCGAAGTGAAAATCAGACCGATTATGTATGTAGCGCTTTCTTACGATCATCGAATTATTGATGGAAAAGAAGCGGTTAGTTTCTTGTTCCGGATTAAGGAAAGACTGGAAGATCCTTCCAGGATGCTATTGGAGGTGTAATTACACTTTTCTATTTGTTATTTCTTGTTCCTTATTTTTACTTACATTTCTTCCCTTCTCATTGAAGGAGATGATAGTGAAGTCAAAATAAAGAACAAGAAATGACAAATTACAAA
>JAGQVA010000379.1 GCA_020438265.1 Bacteroidota bacterium | reverse complement strand
CATTTTCAAGATAAAGTAACTGAGAAACCGGGTTTGGATATACTTCCAGTTGACGGACGGGTAACAAATCATTTATTCCAACCACATCACACATACCATTTCCAACAACCAATTCATCGAAATAGGAATAGACATCTGTTCCGGTAGAATCCATACTCAGGTCAAAGAATAAAGTCAGACGAGTAAACTCTGCATCATTCGGAGCAGAAGAAAAATCAAAGGTTAATTCTTCCCATTCATTGGTTTTGGTATTAGCAACGGGAAGTTCAATAGGAGAAGCACCTGTTTGAGAGCCTTCCAGCTTTACAGCAAAATTACCGATATGATCCATATACACCTTAGCCCTTATCGTTGGATTGCCATCAAAATCGATAGGTGCACCCAGGTCAGCGTACATTCCTGCAAAAGGAAGGGCATCACTGGCTTTGACAAATTCTCCAACTGTGGAAGAGGTATTAATACCTGATGGATCCGGGTTGGCCACAGACTGGAACATATAACCTGATGTCTCAAGGTGCCCATTCGCAAAATAGGTAAAGGATTCGATAGTCGTCTCAGGAGCTTCATAATCCAACATACAACCTGTATAACCCGCTCTTGACCAGGTCAAATCATCTATATAATACACATCTTCCTGGCTGGGCAGTACACCGGCATTGAAGAAAATAGCAACTCTTTGATGGCTTTCACTTGCGTAGGGGCTAAAGTCGATGGTATAATCTTCCCATGAACCAGTATTCATCACCATCGTGTCAATTTCAATAGCGCCAGAGCTTCCTCCTTCCAGTTTAAATTTTAAAGGAACAGCAACGGAAGACCAAATTTTGATATGGAACTGATTATTCACAGATAAATCGATATCCTGTCCATAATCCAATACCAGTGCGGACCATTCATCCAGAACGTCAGTATATTCTCCTACTTTAGTACTTGGGTTACCATTTGAAACATCGGGGTTATCAATTACTTCAAGACGATCTGCACCAGCCCCATAGGCAACATTTCTCTGACACTCAAAATCATCAGCAATATTAGGTTCAGCTACAACCCCTTCACAAGGATCAACCGTACTTTCCCCCTGGAAGAGATTGTCAAAATAGAAGGTAGAAGTATTATTTACTCCCGGATCGAAGATAATATTGACAGCATCAAAGTCTGTAATCGCAGTGAAGTTCACAAAATCAAAAGAAAGATCTTCCCATCCTCCGGAACCTGATAAAGGCTGAATAACCTCTTTTACTCCCTGAGTCGGGCTGGAAAGTTGAAGGGCTACTTCAGCAGCACCTGCTGGTGGCAATACCTGAAGGTTCAATTGAGTAAACTGCGAAAGATCAACTCCGGAAAGAATCGGAGCAGTAAGAGTTGAGAAAGTAGAAGTCCCTTTATTATAAGAACCTACATTTGCAGAGGTATTGGATCCTGTCATGTCAGGATTAGTTACCACACCATTAAAAGAACCATGTACTGTAGGATCACTATTCAAAGGCCCCCATCCCAGTTTTTGTGGCTCAAAGTCTTCATAAGTAACACCAGTAGGAGCTGGTTCACGAGTGATATCGTCTATATAATAAATATCTCCAGGTGCTGCCATGACTCCAGCGTTGAAGAAAATCGCCAGTTTTTTGTGGTTTGCATTGGATTGACTGCTAAAATCAGCTTCATATTCTACCCATTGATTAGTAGTGGTGATATCAACGAAAACCTCATAGGGTGCTGAAGCTCCTCCTTCCAGTTTAAACAACATCTGACCCGTTTTGGGAGACCAAACTTTAGCCTTGTAAAGGTTATCAGTACCCAGATCAATAGGATTGTGATAATCAACTACCAATGCTGACCATTGATCCTGAGGATCAATATACTGTCCTACCATTGAGCTGGTGTTTATTCCGAAAGCATCAGGATTAGCTACTGCAGAGAGACTATCCCAACCTACTCCATAGGTAACATTTCGCTGACACTCAAAATCGTCGAGAATATTCGCCATCGGAACGGTACCTGCACATGGACCGGCAGGATTGGCAACCAGATTATCAAACAGATAGGTATCCCCGCTGGAAGCATTTCCCGGATCAAAAAACAGAATTATTTTACTAAAGTCTGTGGCTCCGGAAGCAGAACTAAAATCGAAGGTATATTCCCGCCATACATTTGCCTGAGGAATATTCTGAGTAGCTTCAATATTTCCTGAAGGACCTTCCAGCTTTAAAATAAACTGACTTGCAACGGGAGCATTGATCTGGATACTGAACTGATTATCAACTGATAAGTCCATGGGGGTTCCTAAATCAACCAGAAACAAGCTGTAGGCATGCATGTCTGATTTTGTATAAGAGCCTACACTGTCGCTCGTGTTGATTCCAGTCTGGTCCGGATTGGCAAATACTCCGTCAAAGGTACCATTCAGAGCGTTCCAGCTGAGCGCAGCACCACTTTCAAAGTCTTCATAGACGGTCTGGCTAAATCCATTCAGGAAAAAGCTGACCAAAAACAGAATAAGTAAAGTCCTTTTCATAATTAAAATTTTTTGGTTAAGGATTAAAAGAAATTTATTGGGGCTGAAAATATTCAGACCAGGTTTGGTTTAAAGCACAATGAGTTTCTGGATCATAATCTGATCAGATGTTTTTATTTTAATGAAATACAGTCCTGAGGATATTTTTGTATTTGGCAGAGTAAACTCATGAAGACCAGCTCCAAAAGTCTTGCTTTTCTCAATCACTGAAATTTCTTCTCCACGATTATTCAGTAAATGGATTTCCATTTCCTGCGTGCGAAGCAGATTTACTGAAATGAATGTTTCGGCAGTAGTTGGATTGGGCCAAAGAGATACGTCTATTGGCGAAGATAAATTCGGATTATCTATAGAAGTAGCATCATATACAAATCCGATATCATCCAGTGCAGGCTGTATTTCCGGGTTTTCCATAAAATTATCCCACAAAAGTTCAGTGCGATAATTTTCAATCATAATAATAATCGGCCCCTGATCAATAGCCAGATAAGAGTTTGCATACCAGTTTTGACTGGGGTTAAAAGCATCGTAAAAACCCATCTCGCCCCATAGCTTGTCTCCCAGTTCACGGTAAAAATATTTGAGAGCTTCCATCGACTGCTCCGGGGTATAAGGCATAGAACTCAGAGCTGCCGTTGGGCTAAGCGTCCCATTATCATTGCTTGTATTAGGAGAATGAGCCAAATAACCGTTTGGGTCATCACTGGCAGTAATTCCCCAGCAGGTTGAATCATACCCTGCAAACCCTTTGGGGTTGGCAATACAGTAGTTCCAATTGATCAGACTATGGTTTTGATTGCGAATGAAGTAATTGGCATAATCATCCTTTTTTTTGCGAGGGTCAAATCCCAAATAGGAATAATGGGCAAAGAAAAGAGGGCCGCCATAATTCGAGCCAACTATTATCGGATACCCGTAAAAGCTGTTTCCATTGATATAATTACTATTTCCCGCCCAGCCAGTATGGTAAAGAGATGCAGGAATAGAATTCGTAGGCGAAGCAATAGCCAGAATATAGGTAATCATTACCTCATTAAATCCCCGGAGTTGGTGATTGATCTGGAAATTGTAGTTAGGAGACCAGTGCCAGTATAACACATTATTGTTGAGTTTTCGGTACCAGTTCCAGTCTACGTCTTCCCAGAGTTGGGTGATTTTTTGCCGGATGCTATCCTCATCCGGGTTAATTTGATCAAAATAGGATCTTGCAGATAGTAGTCCCTGAACCATAAAAGCCGTTTCAACGAGATCACCCCCATCATCAAAATTGCTGAAGGGAATGACGTTACCTGTAACGCCATTGATCCAGTGCGACCATGCTCCATGAAACCGGTCTGCACCCTCCAGATAGTTCAGGATTTGTTTGATTCGGTTAATCCCTTGAGTGCGAGAGATGAATCCCCGTTCAATCCCCACTAATATAGCCATGATTCCAAATCCTGAACCCCCGCTGGTTACCAGATCTCCGGAAGTATTTCTCTCCCGGGCCATCCCGGAAACAGGTTCTGCATAGTTCCAGAAATACCTGAAGGTAGCCTCCTGAACCATGGTCAGGAGTTCTTCATCACTCATTTCAAAAGTGGACACGTCAATGGGATTAGATAAAGCAGAAGTTCCACCTGCTACATTTACAGCTGCTATTTTATATTTAAGATTGAGGTTTTTGCCCTGATGACCGGTAAAGTCATTAAAGACTGTATCTTTTTCCGTTAAGAATTTCCGCAATTGATAAGAGATTCCATTATCTATCGACTGATATATATAATATCCTCCCAAATGCGGTTCTGTATTGGGTGTCCAGGTAAGACGAACATGGCTGTCGTACCCCTTTCCTTTCAAGTCCAAAGGCGTAGCTACCGGCAAAGAAGAAGTAGAACCATCATAAGCTTTTACCTCATCTATATAAAGCGTATGAGATTGAGCGTCCGCCTGATTTTGTCCAAAAATAATTGCCTTTATCATGGAAAAATTGATATTCGTCTGATTGGGATCATTAAAAAAAGTATCCAGAGGCACCTTTATTTCTGTCCAGCTTTCAGCGGGAATATCATCGGTAAACAGACTGAGAGCATATTTTTTTGATTTGGTAGTTCCAGGCGCTCCTTCCATATAAATGTTAGGCAAAAGCGACTTACTAATCCCTACGTCTGAATACACCCAAAATGACAATGTATCCATCTGACTTATATCCTGAAAAGGCCAGCCGGGAGCAATCACCAGGGCCAGCCAGTCCCCTCCCGACTTCGAATTCCAGGTAAGGCGCAGACTGTGATCACCCTGAAATACTTTTTGTCCGGATTCGACGGGAATTTTATCACCGGAAGGCCCAGCCTGATCAATCGTACTGGCACCTGATTTAAAGGCCAGTCCGGTATCGTAATAGCCGGGAGATTCACTGTCGCGGAAAAAATAGGCAGCCTGAGGGAAGGCGATTGTTCCTGATAAGAGGAATATGAATAAGAGGAATAGTTCCCCCAATGATTTTTGTAGTAGTCTCATTCCATTTTGGTTTGGTAGTTCCAATTTATTATGAACAAGGCTTTTCAGGCAAGGAAAGGTACCTCACTACTACTACTCCATGGGAAAAAAACGTGCATTTCTACACCGTTTCAGCATAAAATTCACTACTACATCCTTCAATAATCAATTAAAAATTCCGTAAGATTTTCTTCTGGCTTCAAATCCATCTTCTTTCTCAGCCGATATCGCTTGTTTTCTATTCCCCGAAGGGAAATATTCAGGAGTGGGGCAATCTCCTTTGAAGTCAGGTTCATTCGTAGAAAAGCTGCTAATTGAAGATCTCCTGGTGTTAATTCCGGATAATCAGTTTTAAGCCTTTTAAAAAACTCCTCGTGAACCTGATTGAAATTGGTTTCAAATATATTCCAGTCGTGCTCATTAGTGATATTTCCATCAATCAGGCGTAGAATCCGCTTGTAGTATCTGATAGGAAGTCCCTGATTGAGCTCTGATTTGATTTCCTTTAATTCCGTTTTTAATTCCAGCAAAATTTCATTTTTCCTGATCAGACTCATAGTTAAATTGGCCCAGTTCCTGTCTCCAAACCTTATCTCAAAATCTCCATGATTAGGATTGGGATAAACTGAAAA
>JAGQVA010000036.1 GCA_020438265.1 Bacteroidota bacterium | reverse complement strand
TGAACCTATCAGAACATCATCAGTGCCATTAAGGTCTCCGGTATTAATGATAGTTGTACCACTGACATTGATACCAGGTCCTCCTGTATAAACAGGAATATTCACAGAACCGCCTCCCAAAGAAAGGCTTAGTGTACTTCCTGAAAGAGATAAGGTCTGGATTTCATTCGTACTATTCGCATCAGCATCATTAATTAAATCCGAACCAGGCGCCCACTGGCTACCATTCCATTTAAAAATTTCTCCTAGGTTCGGACTAAGATTACTTACATCTTTTCCCTGTATTTTCACTACGTTGGGATTCGGATATGTACCATTCAAATCCCCACCAGCAGTCGTTCCAATCGTAATATCATCAAATGGGTTAATATCTCCCGTATTGGTAATTTGATTTGATGAGATATTGATTCCGGAACCAGCTGTATAAACCGGAAGGTTTACGCTTCCTCCACCCATAGATAAGGAAAGGGTATTTCCAGACAATGAAATGGACTGTAACTCATTCGCAGGGTTAATATCTCCATCATTTACCTCGTCTACACTGGGAACCCACTGGCTGCCGCTCCACTTAAGCACCTGCCCGGCGTTAGGGCTAATATTTGCCAATGGTTTTCCTGCCAGGGCAGAAACGGTAGGGTTAGGATAAAATCCTGTCAGATCTCCACCTGCTGAAGTACTCGTTGTAATATCGTCCAGGGGGTTCAAATCACCGGTATTAATGATCGTTGTACCAGAAACTGTAATTCCGGCACCTCCTGTATACACAGGAAGAGCGGCGCTTCCCCCACCACCTGAAAGCATCAGGGTATTTCCAGAAATAGACAAGGATTGCAACTCATTGGTTGGGTCCGCATCTGCATCTGTATCGTCATCGGGTTGAGCCAGCCACTGAGAATTAGTCTGGTCCCATTTATATACATATCCTGCATTGGGAGCATTACTGGAAACCGTACGTCCGTGAATTTTTACTACAGAAGGGTTGGGATAGGTACCCGTCAAATCTCCACCTGCAGCGGAGCCGATGGTAATATCGTCCGCAGGGTTGGTATCCCCGGTATTACTGATTACCGGACCGGTAATATCAATTCCCAAACCACCAATATAGGTGGGCAGCGTAACGGTTCCCCCTCCATTGGAAAGCGTTATTTGCCCATTTGACAAACTCAATGTTTGAATTTCATTATTCGGATCACTGTCAGGATCGTTGACAGCATCTGTAGAAGGAGCCCATGCACCATTATTAAATTTCAGTACATTTCCCGCAGAAGGGGGCGTAGTTAAAACAGGTACGTTTCTGATTCTCGCGACTGTGGGGCTAGGATACAAACCCGTTAGATCGCCACTGGCGGGATAACCAATCGTAATATCATCACTGGCAGTCGTATCCCCTGTATTACTGATAATATTTCCTGCAATATTGATTCCGGGTCCACCTGTATAACTGGTAAAAGGAAGGTTTACCGAGCCACCACCAGGAGAAAGAGAAAGAATTGTTCCAGCCAAAGAAAGAGATTGTGTTCCACCATCATCTGCCGGACTCCAGGAAGTACCATTCCACTTAAGGATCTGGCCTAAACCAGCATTTTGCTGGGCAATGTCAAGTGGCACGGCTGCACCATCACCAGAAATACGAGCGGTCGTATTCACTCCTCCCCCACTACCGCTGGTAACATTATCGGAACTGGGTTCCCAGACCATGGTAGTACCATTCCATTTCAAAATTTCTCCGTGAACCGGTGGGTTAGAGGAAACATCCAATCCCCTGATTTTTACGACTGTAGGATTGGGATATGTTCCAGCCAAATCTCCTCCAGCCAAAGATCCAATCACAATATCATCATTGGGATCCGGGTCTCCTGCATTTATGATCGTGTCATTTATGATATTTATTCCAGCTCCAGCATATATATTACCACCCTCATCAGGTGAACTTATCCACTGATTACCATCCCACTTAAGCACATCTCCCGGGTCTGGCAAAGGTGCAATCACATCTTCCAGATCATCCAGGTTTACATTTTCCACCCCTCCTGCCTTCTCTGCATATAAACTGAATGGGACACTCTGCATTTGCGTTGTACCCATATTGACAAAGCCTGACTGGTTGGGATCAATTTCAACCTTGAGGAAGAAATTACCCGTTTCCCATGGAATATTTTCAAAAATTCCGGAAATAGTCAGCCCGTCACCTACAGTGGCTGTAAACAAACCAAATTTGTTGGTCTGAAGAGAGTGTGTTTCCTGATAGACCTGATTCCCTCCCTGAAGAATCGAAAATCGAACATCAATCGTCTGGTCATTCAAAACGCTTTGCCCGTCACGGGCTATCGCCTGATAGGTGAACCCCTGTGGGGCCTGAGCTAAAACATCTATTCCAATTGTAATAATGAGAAGAGTTGTGAACAGGATAGATTTTGCTTTCATATTTGGAGGTTGAGGTTAGATAGTGAGATATGCAGCGCCTCCTCTTACAGAAAGCGCTGCTTATCTTATAAACTTAGAATCTTTACGTTTGTAATTTTATATACCCAAGAAGCAAGTTTTCAAATTTACACAATTCATGGGTTTTATAAAATGTCAAATATTTGATTCCTGTTTTTCAATTTATTAATGGTTAGGTTTAATGAAAAAGAACTGATTATCAAACCGTTAGTTCATTATCATGCGTCCGGTTAGTTGAGTAACTTTTCCGTTTTCCAGCACATTCAGCTTATAGAGATAAACGCCTCTTGACACCCGATTACCGGTCTCATCATTTCCATCCCATTCCAATTGATGGAATCCCTCTCTCAGGTTTTCGGCACCCAGTCGGCGAATTTCCTGTCCGGAAACAGAATAAATGGCCAGTTCTACCTGATAAGGCATCATGGAAGAAGGCAATGCAAACGGAATCGTTACCTTTCCGGCGGAAGGATTGGGATAAGCCAGGCCAAGGGAAACAAAATCCGGTTTCAGCTGATCTGCAATAAAACTCTCGCTGCCATAGTAAATCCGGAACTTTCGCTCAGCGCGTTTTGACCGGGAAGTATACTGGCTGTATTCTTCCATATCAATGGCCAGTTGGCGTTCAACGTCGAAGAGAATCAATTTCTGACCGGCAAATTTCAGTTCAGTGAAGTCCCAGTCAAGATCGATTTCCTCCTCTTCGAGGTTGGAATTAACTGTAAACTCCCATACATGGTTTTTAGCTACCGGCACAATGTCCCGAGAGAATTTAGGCTCAAAATATTCGGGATGATCAAAATTCATTTCCAGATATTCAGAAAGGCGCGGAGCTGTCATCTGGTCAAAACGATCTTTTGAGGAGTCTGCCTGTGGGTGCATACCAATTCCCCCCAGAGGATAGGTCCAATTTCCGCTTCTCAGGGCAATATCAAGGCTCCAGGTACCATCACTCAGATACATACCTCCAGGCTGGAAGCTCCGGCTGCGGGGAATTCTTTGTACAGAAAGGTTTTTCCTTACCGGTATTTTCAGGTCAATCGGGCTATTGGCAAATACGAATGCCCCCCTTTGACGGGCGATAACACTACCATTCTGATATCCACGGTTGAATAATAATAATTCATCCAATACAGAAGCGGCATCCGGGTTTTCCTCAAGAACATCCTGCCAGGCAAGATTATATGGATAGGGATTCCCTATCTGGTTCCATCCTTGCACCAGAGAAATGACAAACGGATGACTGTCATTAGACTCCACAACCAGTCCTCCACCAGAATTAAAGGAATGTTCATCTTTGGTAATCAACCAGTATCCTTTTCCTTCCTCTATACTTGAAATTCCGCTTTTATATTCGACGTGTTTTCCACCCTGATAATGCCAGAATCTCCATTTGTAGATGTCGTATTCTCCTAAAACGGGATCCAGAATCTGGTTAATGGCGTTATTATCCAATCTCAGAGGAATGCTCAACAGGTTGTAATTAATCACCTCCTTACCAAAATCAAGATTGCTAAAGTCAAATCCCTGGGGATAACGACGATAAGCATAAATGGTATCTGTAGAGAGGTTAAAACCAAAAGTACCCAGCACTTCAAAGACATATTCGACGCCCATTTCATCCACTTTGTTTGCGTTGATTGCAAAGCGGTAGGTTCCGTTGTCTGAAGGAATCACTTCCTGTTTCCAGGTTTCCTGGGCAATTCCCTTGTATTTGACAACTACTTCACTGATAATTGTATCGGTAAGTACCTGAATATAACTGACGGTATCCTGTCCCGCTTTGTACTCTGTAACAAAGCTCGAATCAATAATCATAGGAATGGGATTCTGGAAGGAGAAAGAGTCTGCCGCAGCAAACGGGGATCCTTCAAAATCCTGATCTACCACCTGAACGCTCCAGTAATAAGTGCCATCAGGAAAATCGGTGAGTGTCATGGAAGTATTTGTTCCCATATTTCCCCATGAAACAAGCTTCCGGTAACCATCGCGACTGCCACCGATTTCAGACATGGGAGAAACTTTACTTGTAAGATCATTCCTGGTACCCAGATAAACATTATAAGTCAATCCGCTGCGAATATCAGGATTGGTAAGATCAGGAGCTTTCCATGAGAGGGTAACTTCCGTACCATTGATGGTAGAATTTAAGTCTTTAGGAGCACCCAGGGTAGTATTAGGTGTACCATCAATATTTCTAAATACAGCAAATGATCTTTGAGCCGGAACAGTCGAAGTTCTTCCTGTAAGAATAATATCCAGCTTCTGATCACCATTATAATCGCCAAAGACAGTAGCGCCCAAATCCACATCTTCCAGATCGGCAGAGCTCAGGACATCTTCGTTAAAATTACCAGCTTTATCATTGCGATACAGGCGGGTGGTTCTGGCTTCTGCACCAGCTCCATTTTTCCCACTGAGCAGAATATCGACATATCCATCATTATCAAAATCGCCCCAGATAGCACTTCCACGAGAGATATCTTCTAACTGAGAAGTCAGATTGGGAACCATTACGTCGTTTCCGGCATCGTAGCGATAAATTCGGGTCAACGGCTGGAAGGAAGGCACTGCCAACTCTCCCGTTACCAACAAGTCCAGATAAGAATCCTGGTCATAATCCGCCCAGCTTGCTTTACTGTTTTTGACGTTTTGTAAACTGGTGAATCCAGCATCGGCAAACTTGCCATCTCCCAGGTTTTTAAAGACAGAAGTGATGGCACTGGAAGAAGATATCTCACCAGTTATGACGAAATCGAGGAAACCGTCGCGGTTATAATCCCCCCAGGCAACACTTCCTCCCGAGATCCCTACGATTCCGGCGATATCGCTGGTCACGTCAGTGAATTTACTTTGACCGTCATTGCGGTATAGACGAGTTACCCGATTTTTATTAATGTCTTCTCCGGTAATGAGAATGTCCAGATCACCATCATTATCATAGTCACCAAAGGCATTGGCTCCGCCAGCTACATTTACAAGCACATCAGAAGCTGTCTGATCGAGGACAAAGGTTCCATCCCGATTTTCATAAAGATGGGTAATCCGGCTATCGCCCAATTGCGTATTTTTTCCTGAAATGAGAATATCCAGGTCATTGTCATTATCATAATCACCCCACACCACACTACTTTTTCTGACCTGGGCTACCTGATTGGCAAAATCATTCGCTTCATCAAAATTCTGCCCGCCATTATTGATATAAAGGGTAGTAGAAGGAATAGAATCACCCAGATCACCCGCAGACAATATATCCAGGTCGCCATCATTATCATAGTCTCCCAATGCAATCGCACTTTCCGTAACTCCGTCGGGTTGGTTATTGGGGAAAAGCGTGGAAGTTTCATCGTCAAATGACGGAGGATTAAAATTAAGCGAATTAAGGGGCGCAAAAGCTGACGGCTCAAAGTCCTGATCAATACTTTGCACACTCCATAACAGCGTCTGACCTTCTTCCAAATCTTCCAGATCCCATTCAGCTACATAACTCACATTTCCGGATTCTACAATTCTTCGGTAACCTGCCGAGATGGAATCCATGGCAGCTATCGGAGAAATAATGTTAGGCGTATCCCGATTGGTACCCATAAACAGGTTATAGGAATATCCCATAATGGTTGTGGTATCAACACCCGGAGAGGTTGCAGGAGGGGTCCAGCTCAGTCGAAGACGTGCCCCGATTACTTCCTGAGAAAGGTTTATTGGAGGCTCAGGAGTAATATTAGGTGATTGTTCAATATTTCGATAAATGGTAACAAATGTCTGATTGGGGTTATTCCCCTCTCTTCCCATTGCCAGAATATCAAGCTTCTGATCTCCATCATAATCACCGAATGCTACCCGGCTCCCGTTATTGGCATCAATCAAAAATCTGGAGGCATCAGACACCTCGGAAAAACTCATTGCCAATCCATTGTTTTTATAAATAGCAGTTGTATCGACAGAAGATGAAACTTTACCTGTCACCAATACATCCATCCATCCATCATTATCATAATCGCCCCATACTGCCTGGCCGTTTTCGACATCTATAATACCAGGATTGACAGGACTAAAGGTTCCATCTTTGAGGTTTTGGTAGATCTCTGTTTCAGGATTATTTGAAATATTCTGTCCGGTTACCAGGATATCCGGCCAGCCATCATTATTATAATCGCCCCAGGCAACAGAACCGAGTTTGTATCCTGTTCCGGCGGGAAATGCATTGGAAGCTAAAGCGAAATTGCCATTTCCATTATTCTGATACAGTTCGAGGATCTCTCCAGAGCCATTATCCCCTATAATAAGCAAATCCAACTTTCCATCTCGGTTGAAATCCGCCCAGGCTGCATCGCCATCGGAGAATCCAGTGAAGGTAACCAATTCGGGGAAGGAGCCAGCATTGTTTTCGTAAATCTTGGCGATTCGGGTATTTCCCGTCACAATCCCTGCGATAAATAAATCCTGATCTCCATCATTATCTACATCAGCCCATGAAACGCTTCCATTACTTACATTATCCAATCCCACGATTATTTCCTCCAGACCACCTCCTGTATTTCGGAAAATCTTTGAAACAGGTCCGGAAGCAGTTTCCCCAACAATAGCCAAATCCGGTTTTCCGTCAAGGTTGTAATCTCCCCAGGCAAGATCTCCATCAGTGATTGCCGGGAGGTTTACAGAATATGCCTGATCGGATTTAAAAAACCGGTTTTCTTCATTTCTGAATATCTGAATCTTTGGATCGATCTGACTTTGTTTGGTGTTTCCTGTAATGACAAAATCCAGGTCATTATCAGAATCATAATCTACCCAGGCCAGGGCACCTCTTTCCATATCCAAAGGCTGATCTATAAAAACAAGCGTTTTCACATCTATATAATGAGGCGGGTTATGAGAGAACTGACCTTGCGCAGAAAACGGAGAGCCTTCAAAATCTGCATCAATAGACTGCACACCCCAGAAATAGTCTCCTGCTGGTAATCCACGAAGCGTGAAAGACTTATTATGGCCGGCATTTCCCAGAGCGGCAACCTCACGGAATCCGTTTTCAGGTCCTCCAATGATTGCTCGTGGTGAGACAATATCCCCGGTTTGGGAAAGCGTTCCCACATATACATTATAAGTGTAGGAAGCCGAATTTGCCGGAGCAACCCAGTTGAGAACCACAGAATCTGCCTCGTTATCCGAGATAGTCAGACCTGTAGGAATTCCAGGAATATTATTACTATTAGGATCCACATTCCTGTAAAGCTCAATGGTTCGCTGAAGAGATGAGGTTCCATATTTACCAATTAAGACAAGGTCCAGCTTACCGTCATTATCATAATCACCAAAGGCTACGCTGCTACCAGCATCCAATCCTCTCAAATGATCCGAAGTTGCCCCGTCTTTTTTGAAAGAATCCCCTACCCCATTGAGGTTATTCAAATACAATGTCGTATTTCGGTCGTTGGTCCCATTACCAGATTTTCCCATAACGACAAAGTCAAGTAATCCATCATCATTAAAGTCTCCCCAGGCAGCCTGCCCTGTATTATATCCTGCTGGCAGAAAATAATCCAGCACAAAACTCTTACTATCATGATCATACCAATACACCTCAGTAACCCGGTCAGGAGCCGTACTCAAAGAGGATTCGCCCGTTAGCAGAATATCCAGAAAACCATCGCGGTTGAAATCACCAAAGGTGGCATTTCCCTGTTTTACTCCGGTAAGGGTTGTTATCGCAGAAGTCAGCTGAGTGAACCCTTCCTTTACGCCATTATTTCTGTAAATATGAGTAAAAGGAGAGGTAGCGGGCGAAATGGCCTTATCACCTGTCAAAATGATATCCAGATCCCCATCAAGGTCGTAATCACCAAAATCGATGCTCCCGTTATGGCCTCCCTGAAAAGCGGTGAGGTTATCAATAGTCAGAATGCCTCCATCATTATTATACAGACGTGTTACCGGACTTGCTCCTTCCAGCAAACCGGAAACCATCAAATCATCATCACCATCGTTGTCATAATCGCCCCATTTGGCATCTGCTTCAGTAAAACCTTCAAAATTATTATTTGTATCGAGGGTGTATTGTCCATTACCCTGATTTTTGTAAATCCTGAATATGGGAGTATTGTTTCCTGCCAATTCTCCTACGAGCACGACATCCAGATCCCCGTCATTATCATAATCGCTAAAATCTGCACGGCTTCTTACTATACCAGGCAATCCGGAAGTAACTGCAGATAAAAATGTGTTGTTATTATTTTCGAGGAAAGAAGAGGTCCCTGTGCTGTTTCCTGTTCTTCCAGTTACAAAAATATCCAGATCTCCATCACCGTCATAATCCACCCACAAAACTTCTCCCTCGTTTACTCCTGCAAACCCGGGGTTAGGCAAATGATGAGGATTTACATTCACCAGAATAGGAGGCGCGAAAGAAAAAGTATCTTCAACAGTAAACTCAGAAGGTTCAAAATCCTGATCAATGGCCTGTACGGCCCAGAAATAACTTCCCTGAGGGAGGTTGTGTAATTTCCAGGTAGTGTTTTGACCTACATTACCAACCTTTGCGATCAGTCGGTAACCATTTCCACTGATTTTAGCCAGCGGGGACTGTAAATCCGTGTTTCCTGTAGTCGTTCCTAAATACAAATTATAAGAAATTCCGTCTGCTTCAGCCCCGGTCATGTTTGCAGGAGGCCCCCAATTGAAAATGACCGTATCACCTACAACGATCTGGTTAGGGCTTGCAGGTTTTCCGGGGGTAGTATTCGCAGAAGGGTCTACATTTGAAAACAAACGAATATTCCATGTACTGGCATTTGATTTACCACTGACTGCCAAATCAAGTTTATGGTCATTATCATAATCGGCAACCGCAATGGCTGCTCCTTCGGCCATTCCCTGGATAGGCAGGGCAGCTATTGGCATATTGGCAAAGCTACCAGCGCCATTATTTTCGTACACCCGGGAAATATTGCCAGAGTTGGATTCTCCAACCAAAACGATATCCAGCCATCCATCATTATTATAATCAATCCAACGGGCATCACCGTTGATCACACCGGTCATCGCAGCATTTAATTCTAACTGAAAGTTTCCATTGGAAGGATCATTTTTGTACACACGGGCAACTTTTACTCCTGTTCCGGTTGCTCCTGTTATTAATATATCCGGATATCCGTCATTATTATAATCATTAATATCAACGCTACTTTGGTCTACACCTGGAATATTGGATGGGACAGAAGTGAATCCCTGATTTCCGTCATTGATATACAGCAGGGAAACCTTGGTACCATTATTATTACCTGTAATAAAAACATCCAGGAATCCATCCAGGTTAACATCCAGCCAATTGGCGGTACCATCAATAGTAGTTGTAAAATTAATTCCGGTATTGACAAAAGTACCTGTACCATCATTGCTATAAATGCGGGAAATAAGAGAAGCCCCATCATTACCTGTCAGCAATAAATCCTGATCCCCGTCATAATCATAATCTCCCCAGGTTCCCTGACCACCATATACATTGGGCAGGTTGGTACTAACAACCGTAAAGTTTCCACCGTTATTTTTGAATAATCGGGTATTGGCAATTCCGACGCCATTTTTTCCGGTCTGGAATAAATCTGGCTCATTATTATTATCAAAATCTACCCATTCGACGCTACCTTCAGATAACTGGGTAAATGAGGTGAATTTCGTAAAAGCACCATTTCCATCATTTCGGTATAAATTCGTTACAGGCGTGCCAGAAGCATCTGAACCCATCACAACCAAATCAAGATCATCATCGAGGTCATAATCAGCCCAGCTCATGGAAGCGTTATTCAATCCGGCAGCATTTGTGGGCAACGCATTAGCTGTTGTCTGAACAAATGTAGGAGGTTCATACGAGAATGAAGAACCTGTAGCAAAAGCAGAACCTTCAAAGTCTGCATCGATTGCCTGCACTCCCCAATGATATGTCCCGCTGGTTAATCCTTTGATTCTAAATCCTGTGGTATCATTCACCTGTCCCTTATACACAATCTTTCTGGTTCCATCAGCCAATACAGCGTTTGCTGCACGCAAATTCTGAGTCATCGGACTGGTACCGATATATACATTATAAGAAAGTCCCTTATTCTGAGGAGTCGCTGCTGGTGGAGTCCATTTGAGGATGGTTTCGTATCCGGAAATTTGCGGCGTTTGTGGAATTGGCATCCCAGGCGTGCTAACCGGGGCGTTTTTAATAATATTATTGAAAATATTAAAAGAACCATTATTTGATCCATCAGAAGCCTTACCGACTATCACGAGGTCCAGCTGGCCATCCTGGTCATAATCGCCCCAGGCGGCATCGCTTCCCTGGTTTACAGCTAATAATGGAGATGCAGCCAGATCATCTTCAATGAAACTATTCGTTCCAACTGGATCATATTTAAAAAGCGTTACAATTCTGTCAGAGGATGCAGTTGCAGATTGACCGGTAATGATCAAATCCTTAAATCCGTCATTATTATAATCTCCCCAATCCAAGCTACCATTGACTACACCAGGCAGAGAGTTACTGATGCTGGTAAAAGATGTGCCTCCATTATTTCTGTAAATCCTTGCCTGAAATGCACTCCCTCCAATGCTATCGTTATTCACACCAACAATGGCAAAATCGAGGAATCCGTCAGCATTATAATCAGCAAAAGCGACATCCCCGTCTTCCAGTTGGATCAGTCCGGAAATATTAAAAGGCGTAAATCCACCATTCTTATCATTCTGATATAATTTTGTGAAAGAACCTCCCGTATCCAATTCTCCCATTATAATGATGTCAAGATATCCGTCATTATTAAAATCGCCCCAATCACCTCTTGATTTAGTCAGGTTCTCCAAAGAAACAGAAGTGAGGACATAAGGATTTAAGTTCGAGCTTTGATTATGGCGATAAACTTTAGTCATCAGGACTCCTCCGGTAGTAGTTCCTGAAACCAGGATATCCATCCAACCATCATTATCATAGTCGCCAAATTTGGCAAATCCCTTTGTTACTCCTGCACCACTTAATTCAAATGATTCATTTGTATTTGTAAATGCCCCAGAGATATTCCTGTAAATTTTTGTTATTGGTCCTGAACCAGACTGCCCCGTAAGAAGTAAATCCAGATCGCCATCATTATCGTAATCACCCCAATCAATGCTCCCTTCGTTCAGATTTGTCAACTGATTAGAAATGGTAGAATTGAGGGCAAACACCTGAGAGTTCACATCATACGCATATACAGAGGTAGAACGTCCACCGCTATTGGTTTTTCCTAAAGCAGCAATATCCAGATATCCATCACCGGTATAGTCTCCCCAGGCAACTGAGGCTTCTTTTAGCGGAATGGGATTTGAAAAAGGAGTCAGTGCACTGGTCTCATTACTAAATGAAGGATCTACATAGGTAAATGTATCAAAAGCAGGAAAGCCAGATCCTTCAAAATCCTGCTCTACAGTCTGAACGCTCCATTTAAAGTCTCCAGCATTCAGTCCTGAAATGCGAAAGGTATTATTATGAAACCTTCCCCCGTGGCGCTCTACTCTTCTGACACCATTGCTGATATTGGCCATGGGAGAAAGGATATATTCGGTTCCATTACCGTTGATTGTATCAATGTAAAGAGAATAAGTCAGGCCATTGACCACATCATTGGCATAACCTGCAGGATTATCCCATGATAAGATCACTTCCGAGCCGGAAAGAGTTGCCTGAAGGTTGGTAGGTGGATTCGGAATATGATTGGGATTGGAATCGATATTGCGGAATAATTTAAATATCCTTGATCCTCCCACAAGACTTCCAGTCAGAATGATATCGAGTTTATTATCATTATTAAAATCACCCCATCGGGCTACTGAACCATCATTGACATTGGTCAAAAGAGTGGACGAATTAACATCTTCGTTAAACTTGATATTTTGGCTACCATTGTTCAGATAAACCTTGGTTACCTCAGAACCAATGAGTCCTCCGGTTTTCCCTGTCTGAAGAATATCTAAAAATCCATCGTCATTATAATCTCCCCATGCAACACTACCATCGGCAAGATCGGTCAGTTCTGTATTGAGAGAATTCGTAATATCAACAAATCCCCCGATAAAATTTATATACAAAAACACACCTGAATATGCTTCAGGGCTGGGAGGATTCGGATTGGCCCAACCTGAAAGTAACAGGTCCATATAACCATCATTATTGGCATCTCCCCAGTCAAGACGGGATTGCACCAGCCCGGGCAAGGGTGAATTGACAATAGAAAATGTGCCATTTCCATTATTTCGGTGCACTTGTGTCACTCCGCCCAGGTTATTACTACCTGTAAATGCCAGATCCAAAAACCCGTCCGAGTTAAAGTCAGCAAATTTTGCATCGCCCGACTCCACACCTGTAAAGGAAGTGCTGTTATCCAGTTCAAATTCTTTAACACCAGAAGGGATAAATTTATTTCGATAAATCCGGGTAGTAGAAATACCTGAGGTAGTCAGCCCAGTGAGTAATAAGTCAAGATCTCCGTCATTATCATAATCACCCAGATCCAGGCTACTGTTAGTAGCTCCTATCAGCGAGTTGGTTGTAACTGGAGAGTTAGAAAATGTACCATTTCCTGCTCCTAAATAAACCCTGGTTATACGAACAGGGCTAAGAACTCCTTCAAGACCTGAAATGATAATGTCAAGATTATTATCATTATCAATATCTCCTACAACAATATCCCCATCTCTGATATCAGGCAGGGTATTACTGATTTCTGAAAAGGTTCCATTTCCCTGGTTCATGTAAATCTCGGTAGATGGCCCCGTAAGTGTTCTTAAACCAGCCACCACAAAGTCCATGTGCCCGTCATTATTAAAATCGCCCCATTCCATGGCAGCGTCAGTAAAACCGGCGGGTACACTCGTAAACGCTGTACCTGTATTATCGGTAAAAACTGAGGTTACGGGTGACGTTGATGTGAAAGTAAAAGAACCCTCACTTGCAAACGGAGAACCTTCCAGATCTGCATCCACAGCTTGTACACTCCAGTAATATGTTCCGGAAGGCAGACCTTCTATGACCCAGTTAAGGGTTTTGATCGGTCCGGGTTCTGCTATAAATCGATACCCGGTAGAAATATCGGCGTGAGCCGGATGAATATTATCGTCGCCGCTGGTGGTTCCGATATATAAATTATAGGTAAGGCCAGGTTTCAGGCTGTTTGAATACCCTGTACCGTTCATATTCCAGGAAAGATGAACTTCTGTGCCCAATGTTGTAACCGAAAGGTTTTTGGGGGCAGGAGGGGTAGAATTGCCAGAAAGAGCATTGCGATATATTTTCAGGGCATTGGTGGATGTTCCACTTACACCGGAAACGACAAAATCAATTTTCCCATCGCCATCATAATCTCCGGGGGCAATAGATGCACCACCGTTAAGATCAATTAAACTGGCGGAAACTGTACCCTGAAACACAAAACCACCACTCAGGTTGTTGCGGTAAAGTTCAGTCGTACGGCTGGTCGATGTGCTTCCATTTTGCCCGGTAACCAGAATGTCTTCATACCCATCAAAATTATAGTCTATCCACACCGCTTCTCCATAGGCAACTCCGGGTAGTCCCGCAGAAATATTGGTAAAAGTACCGTTGTCATTTCTAAATACTTCGGTAGCCTGAGTCGTTGCAGCAGTATTGGTATTTCCCGATATTAAAACATCCAAATCCCCGTCATTATCAAAATCAGCCCAGGCCACACTACCGTTTTTCGTATTTGTCAGAGTAGTCGTAACATTGGAAAAAATCCCATTTCCAATATTTTCAAATAGCCTGGTTGTAGGAGCACCTACTCCCGTCCCGGCACCTGCCAACAGAATATCCAGGTCTCCATCATTATCATAATCCCCAAATGCGGTGCTGGCATTGCGAACCTTTGTAAGGTTGGAAGTCAAAGTAGGAACTGCATTAAAACCGATTCCATCGTTTTCATACAGGCTAATAAATGCATCGTTGGTCCCGTCAGTACCGGAAATCAGAATATCCAGATCGCCATCATTATCATAATCGCCAAATTCGGCAGTTGCATCCTTGACGTCAATCAGGTTTGCAGAAGCGTTACTCACAATGGTAAAGTTTCCACTACCATTATTTTCCAGAAGCTGCGCAACCAAAACACCAGATTGATTCAATCCGGCAAGAACGAGATCAAGATCTCCGTCCTTGTCAAAATCCCCAAAATCCGCCCCTGCATTTTTGAGTTCGGGAAGGGCAGGAAAATTATTGAATACTGTAAACTGATTATTTACATTGATATCATTTCGATAAATAAAGGTTTTATAATCAGAGAGAGTTCTCGCCCCAACTACAAGGAGGTCAAGATCGCCATCATTATCTACATCTCCCCATTTCAGTGTGGCCTCACTGAGTCCGTCAGAGGGCACCGGAGAGGGAAAAACGGTACTTGTCTCATCGGCAAACTGGCCCATTACGGTTTGGGAAAAGAACATCATCATCGACAAAACCAAAAAAGACAGTACTTGTCTGGGGTTTCCTTTTTTGAGGAACCTATATTTCAGGCAAGTAATTATTTGAAGGCGATAGCAGTAGAAGCTAAACATATATCTTCAGAGTATAAATTTCAGTGATCTAAGGAAAAACAATTCTGCAAAATTTCTTTCAGGCTCTTTACTTCTCATTCGGGTCAGGAGCTTCGGGTAAAGGTTTCCGCCGGACAATCAGGTAGGTAACCAATCCGGTAACTACTGTAGCAGCTGGTACAATGATATAATAGAGTGGTACTTTCCTGTTAATCGAAAAGGAATGTGTAAACTCGTTTATATTCGTCATCGGAGTTCCTGCAATTTTTACCCGATACCCTTTTCCGGTAGCAAGTTTCTGAGGAATTTGCCAGGTATACTGGTTTACCTGTGAAACAACCTTAATGGTGTCAATCGGATTGTCATACTGATATAAGACCAAAGCCAAATCATCCAAATGGCTATTTCCTCCATACCAGCTAAAGGTATAGGGGGTTCCTCGTTTTAATTTCAGGTCTGAATGAGAAGGATCATTAATCAGAAAGCTGGGAATCGCTCTGACCCTGAATGCCAACGGGCCCCTAAATCGCCCCAATTGAGCGAGAGCATCCCAAACCACGGAGTGTGTTCCGGCAGTAATGGAATCTCCAACCTGTCCGGAAACGGTGGTTAATTGAAAGGTATCTTTTCTGGATATAGCAAAAATGTCAACTTGGTAACTTCTTTCCGGGGATGGATCATTAAGTGTATAGGTAATTCTTACACTGTCGTCTCCAACGCTTTCTACATTAATAGCAGAAACATTTTGTGCATAGAATGACTGAACCGAAACAAGCCCCAAAAACAACCAAAGTAAAAAAAGCCTCATAAGCATCTGCGTTGTTTGTGCATTTACAATCAAAATGCGCACCAAACAGGCACGTCTAACAAAAAAAAATTATGGGATACGGTTAGTACCCGAAAGTACCCGTTCCCATTACCATAAACATCACTGTACGAATATAGGAACGCAAATTAGTGCCAACTATTTTAAATTTCGAAAATTCCTGAATAATTGGTTGATCATTCAGGATGAAGTAGCCAGAATGAAGGACCAGCAGTATATCCTCCAGCCCATCCTCCCCAATATTTTTATCTTTTCTATACTAATTGAAGGTTATTTAGTCAAATTTTCCTAATTTTATTAGCATGAATACGATTGCTGAGGTTATCCTGCCTTTACCTGTAAAATCCAACTTTCACTATCGGATAAAGGCAGAACAACAAGACGACGCTCTTCCCGGAAAAAGGGTGTTAGTCAATTTCGGAAAAAGTAAGATTTACACCGGTTTAATTAAGCAAACATTTTCCAACGAAGATTATCAAAAGGATGAAAAATTAAAGTACATAGAAGAAATCATAGACGACACCCCTATCCTGAATCAAAGACATCTGGAGCTTTTTGACTGGATTGCCTTTTATTATATGTGTACTCCCGGGGAAGTTCTCAAGGCAGCCTTGCCTGCTGGTTTGAAGCCGGAAAGTTCTCTCCGCGTCAAAATGGTAGAAGATCTTCAATGGGAACATTTGCCTCTCGATGACAAAGAGTTTATCCTGATGGA
>JAGQVA010000378.1 GCA_020438265.1 Bacteroidota bacterium | reverse complement strand
CAATATGTTATTCCTAAACCGGTTTATAAACAATCCGCCAGACCTTTCCTTTCTGAGAATCAGAAACATACAACGAGCCGTCAGGCCCCTGAGCCAGACCCATCGGGCGATAAACTGCATCACCGGGGTTTTTCACTTCTTCCAGCTGCGAGAAGTTATTGGCAAATATTTCCCAGTCGCCGGAAGGTTTTCCGTCCTGCATGGGTACAAATACCACAAAGAAACCTTCCTGAGGTAAGGGCGCACGGTTCCACGAACCATGAAAAGCAATGAAAGCTCCATTGCGATAGGCTTCAGGAAATTGATCTCCGGTGTAAAACAATAAGTCATTGGGAGCCATGTGACCAGGGAAACCAAGGATAGGTGGTTTGATTCCTTCACATCTTTCCTGCTTTTGACCATCACCTCCATATTCGGGAGCCAACACCTTTTTCCCTTGTAGCTGATCGAAATAACAGTAAGGCCAGCCAAAATCATCTCCTTCATCAATTTGTAAAAATTCCTCTGAGGGAAGAATTGCATTTTGCTCATCGGTAAACATATCTCCCCAAAGACCGCTTAACTGGTCCCGACCATGCTGAAGCGCGTAGAGGGAATTGGCACTGTTATTCCACTCCAAAGCCACTGCATTGCGAATACCTGAAGCATAACGAGAGCCATCAGCCTCCTGGGTTTGTCCAGGCTTTGAGTCGCTGAATTTCCAGATTCCGGCTTGTCTGTCCCGGTGAGGGCAAGGGTCCATTCCAGAGGAAAAAGCTGTTCTGGCTTCCGTCATACAAGCATTGGAAGGCGCTCCGATATTGACATACATATTTCCGGCACCGTCAAAAGCGATGGTTTTACCGGCATGAGATCTCTGATTAATAAAACCGGTCACCATCACCTCCGGAGTAGTGTTGGGCAATAATCCATCTCCTTCAAATTTGAAACGATACACTACGGTATCCGAGGTAGCATACAAATACCCATTATGAATGTGAATTCCTGTACCACCAAAATCGCCAAATACTTCTTTCTGTTCTGCTTTTCCATCCCCATCAGCATCTCTCAGGGCGACAATTCCGCCATCATCTCCTCTGCGCATTTTCACATAAATATCTCCATTATCCCTGACAGCAATATGCCTGCCTCTCCCCAGAGAATCCACTACCGCAATGGCTCCAAACCCTTCGGGTAACTCAATCCCCGCATTATCTGCGTCTGCGGGAGGAATGGAAGGACCGCTTTCAGTTTCTGGCTGACAACTGGTAAACAAAACAACCAGTAAAAACAGTCCAAAGAAAGTAAACAAGTTTTTCATAACCTTTTTGTGAATAGTAATTGAAATAAATGCATAAATACAGTGACGTATATCACTGTTATTCAACCCATTATACCAGGTTTATTCAAGTACGCACTAGCGCATTTCAAGCGAATCAAACTCCTCCAGCGTATCGGGATTCAGCACGCGCATGGAAATCTTTTTCCCATCCACATGAAAGAGCACCAGGGCATTTTGGGTGGTAAATCCTTCCACATTCGAAGTCCAGGGCGTTTGCTCCTGGGCGTAATAAGGCGCTCCTGCTGCTCCATTATTGATTTGGTAAATGGTTCGTGATAAGGTAATTTTTTTACCCAGATATCCTTCAGGATATATATTCATCTTCCCGTTGATCTCCGTGCGGGCGTAATTATGCTCATCACCTGTAAAAACAGCAATCACCTTTTGGCTTTGATTGACCAGAATATCAAGTAACTGATCCCGACGTTGAATAATCCCATTCGCAAGAGGTTTTCCGGCAATAAAAGGGCGATAATCATTTTTTCCATTATACCACATATCATCCCCTACGTGGCCTCCATTTGGAAACATTGGCGTGTGCTGGGTAACAAAGATGTGATCGATATTATTGTCGCCTTCCAGTTTTTCAACTGTCTGTTTTAGCCATGCCAGCTGATTATCCATAATATACCCATGAAGCCCTCCACCTGTAAGGGGAATATTACCAGCCGAAGGAGAATACCAGTAGTCGGAGTTCATTACAATCACCGCTACATTATCATAGGTATAATAAAAGACATTTTCGTCATAGGAAGGGAAATCAATACTTTTAGGATCAGGATCATAATCGGCCCCATCTTCTCCTGCGGGACCATTCTGAGGGTTGACAAAATTGCGTTTGAAGACTGCCTCAGCAGACTCTGTCTCAAACGGGAAACGATCAACAAACACATATTCGCCTTTGTCTCCATAAAAAATTCTTCCAAGCGCTTCGTGATTTCCCATACTTACATAAACCGGAAAATAGTGCGCAAAAGGCTGAATGGCCCTTTTCCAGTTGGCGTATTGAAGGTCCATGGCTTCGGGAGAATTGAGATAACCATTGATCAAATCTCCGGAAAACTGGAAAAAAGCTACTTTTTGCTGCGTAGCCAGGGCCATGATTTTTTTCATGATATAGGCATTGGCACCGTAGATATCTCTTTCTCCTCCACCCTGACCGCTGCGGGAATCACTGGCATAAGCAAAGGTAAATGACGAACGAGAGCCCGGTTTGGGAGCCGTTTTAAACCCATAAGTCAATGAATTCTCCCCATAAACCAGTTTATAATCATAAACCTTATCTGGCTCTAATCCTGAAATCAGAATCTCATGATGGGTGGTGGCTTTTTTATCGGCAAATGATTTCCCATCTACTTCAATCGTTGCTTTGGTCTTCTTATTCGTCTCAAAAGAAATCGTTGCTCCTTCCGGGGTAAGAAGGTTCACAAAAGGCCCTTCAATAACAGTAATATCTACATCGAAAGGACCCGTTCCCGAAAAAGTCACGACTCCATCATAGATAATCCGCCCGCTGGTAGACACCACGCGGTATCCCAGGGTGCCCCTGCCTGATTTTTCCCAGCCAATCATATCGTATCGACCACTCAAATATTTGATAATATCAATCTCGGCCCCTCCTTCCACAATGTCTGAAGACTGGCGAAAAAATACGGGGTGAGGATGGCGGGAATCTCCGTAGGGAATGAAACCATAAAAGAGTTTTCCGCTAAACTCCTTATTATCAAAGTCAAAACGCAATCCGGTTTTGGTTCCTTTGGGATTTCCTTTCAATGCCTCCAGGGTATACTCGGGAGGATCTTCATTTTCCGCAAAATAGCGGTCCTCTCCCAGTTTCAGGTAGTGAACACCATCTTTTTCAATGATATTTCTGTGAGATTTCGGAACATTTGAATTTTGAGAAAACGCTGTTGGAAACAGGCTCCCAATCAATAGCATAATAAACAGATATCGCATGTATTTTTCTCTGAGGTTTTGGTGAATTGGCTATGGCTATTAGCCTTTAGCTATTAGCTATTGGCCTAAGAACAGTAAGCTAAAGGCAAATAGCCAATAGCTAACTCCTAAAAGCTAAAGGCCAATAGCCAACAGCTAATTAAACCAAATTAGGTTTGATAATCAATTTATTCACAAAGGGTTTCAACTTCGTCCAGCGCTTTCCTGATTCGATTTCGCGGTATCCGCAATTGATCCAGGAACTCCGTATGATTTGCCAGTTCATTCACCAGCACGATTCCTTCTTTTAGCAGAAAATCTTTCTCCTTTTTTGTAATAAAAGTCAGGCTGGTAACGGGAAACAACCGGCTATGGATAATCATTTGGTTAAGGTTTCCGGTTCGGGGAAAAGACCAGGAAACCATTTTCAGGCCCACACATGTTCCATATTTGGTGGCATCAGAGGTAAAATTCCCATTGGTAAAAATTCCTCCCCGAAATTTCACATTTTGCTCAGAATCTTCCCTACGCCAGTGATTTCGCAAATCCTGGAAGCGGGCATGAACATATAAGGCTACTTTGATATCTACCTTTTTTCCATTGTGATTGCCAAATTTACACTCAATAGCCATTTTCTCGCCAGGCTTACTCGCCAATACATCAACTTCATGTGTAACACATTTTCCATCCATCACAATTCCTACCTTGGTTTCATAACCCTGCTTCTTTAAAATTTCTCCGATATATTTTTCAAAAGGATAACCAGAAGGCCCCAATTCCATCACGGCACGTTTCAATTTATACTTGGGAGCCGAGGGACGGGAAAACTTTTTCAACAACCGAAATGCTTCCTGATATATTTTACCAGTCGTAGCCCCTTCTTCCAGACCATCGAGAATATGCGCAAGAATCCGCTCGGATATTTCGTCGGAAGCACCTGCAGATTTCAAAGAATGGAGTAACTTTTGAGAATCAAAAACTACCTTCTCGCCTGATGCTTTAGTGATAATGAGGGAGTCTACACTCATGATTTTTTAATTTTTTTTTGGATTCACAAAATTCCTTATCATATTTGGAACGTTTTGGCAAAAATGATGAAAAGTTTGCAAACGTTTCCTTTTTTAAAATGCTATATAAATATTCGTTTGGAATGTTGAAAGGAATGGTTTGTTAATAACATAAATATTAGCCATTCTCTCTATCGGGGATGGTTTTTTCATAAAAGCAAAAGTCAATATAATGAATGTAGATCTATTGGTATTGTTTATTGTGGTGGTGGTCATTATTAGCCCGCCCTGGGAAAGGCTTTTGTGAAAATAGTAAAAATTAAAGAAACAGAAGCCTTTCCCAGTTTGGGAAAGGCTTTTTAGATTAAATAAGGAATGAATTTCATTAGCCCCATTAAATTAAAGCCCAAAGGACAGACTATGTATTTTACGCCTGAAACGCTCGTGTTCAAAGATGGTGAATTTTTACCTGTTAGCGGAATGGACTCCATCCTCTTTTCACAGACGCTCCATTATGGATATGGGCTATTTGAAGGAATGCGGTCTTATCAAACCCCTGACGGGCCTAAAATATTTAAAGCCCTTGAGCATTTTGAACGAATGGCTCAATCTGCAAAAAAACTCAAGCTTCCTCTCCCCTATTCTCCCCGCCAGCTTAAAGCTTTTTCATACCAACTTCTGAAGCACAACAATCTCTCCGACGCATATATCAGGCCTTTATTATATACAGCACCCAATATGAGCCTTCAGGCAACACGGGAAGCGCATATTCTGATTATGGCCTGGAAATGGGGGCGGTTGTTGGGAGATAATCTGGTCAATCTCCTGATTTCGGACTTTCAAAGAGGCAGTTTCCCTGAAAAGCTTACTGATACCAAGGTTTCCGGACTCTATGTCAATAATATTATGGCTTCCTCTGATGCCCGGATGAAAGGATTCCACGATGCACTCCTGCTCGATCAAAACGGAAATGTGTCTCAGGCAACAGGAGCCAATATTTTCATGGAAATTGATGAAGTGTTGTATACACCTCCCAAAGGTAACATCATGCCAGGTATTACTCGGACCACAGTTATGGAATTAGCCAAAGGAATGGGTATTCCGGTTAAGGAAAAGAATTTTACCCCCGAAGAACTCTACCATGCTGACGGAGCATTTCTTGTAGGAACAGCGACTGAGATTGCAGGCATTGCTACGGTCAATAAAAACCCTTTTAAGATGCGATGGGAAGATACCACGGGTTTTATCCTTTCGAGGAAGTACAGACAGTTGGTGACGGGGAGTGAAAGAGGAGGAGGAACGCTGATTTAGAAAGAAAAAAGTCAAAATAAAGAATAAGGAATTACAAGTAGAAAAGTACAGCCCTTCA
>JAGQVA010000377.1 GCA_020438265.1 Bacteroidota bacterium | reverse complement strand
CTCCCGGTGGGAATTCCTCCTAAAGTCTATAGACTTCATACGAAAAACCCCCGATTAAGTCAATTCTCCTCGCTTACCGATCAAACCTTAAACACGCTATCTCCAGTCCATGAATAATCAAAAATCAATTTTTGTATGATAGAGTTCCGTGAACTCTAAAAAAGTATTCATCTTTTTCCAGTCTTGCGTCAATAATTACTCTCACATCACTTAATTGACCGGTAGTTCCTGCAAAAAGCTGCCATAATCCCATTATTGTTAAATACGGCTTACTAACTGTTGATTCCTGAATAGTAGGTATAGAGAGAATCTCATTACTTTGATTAATCAATTGATACTTAATTAATCCATTGATATTTAGACGTATCTACTATCTACAAATTATGAATCGAGCAAGAGACAAATCACGAATCAAACCTACACTTTTAGTTTGCGCATTTCTGATGATTCTGCCTTTCTGGGCAATGTCACAATCCCGAAACATTACAGGTAATGTACAGGGTGAAGAAAATGAAGCACTAAATTCCGCCCGGGTTCTTGTTAAAGGAACTACCAGGGGTGTATTAACTGACGAAAATGGAGACTTCAATATTGACGTTACTCCTATTGATACCCTTTTAGTATCTTATTTGGGTTATGAGAACAAGGAAATCGCTGTTGGTAACCAAACTTCTATTACCATACGCCTGACATTAAGTGGAAACACATTAGACGAAGTCGTAGTGGTCGGATATGGTACCATGCAAAAGAGTGATGTTACTGGTGCGATTGTTTCAGTAAGAGGGGAAGCACTTACTGATGTAAAGTCCAACAACGTTCTGGATGGTCTTCAGGGCCGTGTACCAGGTGTGGAAATCTCCAGAGATAATGGACGTGCCGGATCAGACTTCGACATTCTCGTACGGGGCCGCCGCTCTCTCAATGCCACGAACGCTCCGCTGGTTCTCGTTGACGGAGTTCCTTATGGAGACAATATCGACATCAACCCTGCCGACATTGAATCTATCGAGATTCTGAAAGATGCATCTTCCACAGCGGTTTATGGTTCAAGAGGAGCCAATGGAGTTGTATTGATTACTACCAAAAGCGGGCGGAAAGGAGTTTCACAGATTACCTTTAATACCTATTATGGTGTTGCAGAGGCTTTCCAGAAAGTTCCTACCTATGACAGAGATGGCTATATTCAGGCAAAGATTGATGCCAATAAAGACTATAATAACTGGGACGTAGAACCCAATCCGCTGAATGTTTTCCCCGGAGATGAAATCACCGGTTTTAATGAAGGTACTTATACCGACTGGCAGGATCTGGTAACCAGACCTGGAAACCAGCAGGATTATTTCCTTTCTTTCTCTGGAGGAAATGATCAGACCACTTATAGTACTTCATTAAACTACTTTAATGAAAAAGGGGTAATCAAGGCCGATGATTTCAGTCGTTATACCTATCGTCTTAATTTGTCAAGCAAATTGAATGATTGGTTGACCGTAGGTACCTCTACCGTACTGGCGTACCGCCTGAGAGAAGGTCGCGGACCTCGTTTTACTGATGCCGTACTGATGTCTCCGATTGTTCCTGCTTATGACAGTGCAGGTAATTATATTTATCAGCCTAACTTTGCCAACCCGCGAAAAAGCCCATTGGCATGGCTGGAAGACTCAGAAGAATCCCGTGAATACCGCGTATTTGCTACAGCTTTTGCAGAAATTCAGCTTCTTCCGGGATTATCTTTCCGCACCAATGTAAATGCTGACATCAATACAAGACGTTTTGGGTATGTATATCCTCAGAAAGTTCCGACAGAAGGATTCACTACTTCAGGTGCATCTTTCTATTATGGAAATAGTTATCTGTGGAATAACATCCTGACTTATAAAAAAGATTTTGGAGGAAGCCGACTGAATCTGACATTGGGACAAGAGTTCCGAACTTCCCGAAATGAGAACTACTCCATTTTTGGGCAAGAGCAGCAGTTTGACCAGACATTATGGTATAATTTTGCTTCTAACCAAAATCAACAGACTACAAGTGATCTTACAGAGACTGCTTTAGCGTCCTTCCTGGGACGTGCCAACTATACTCTCAGTGATCGTTATATCTTTAGCCTGTCTGGCCGTTATGACGGCGCATCTCAATTGGCTGAAGGAAACAAATGGTCTTTCTTCCCTGCCGGTAGTTTTGCGTGGCGTCTTTCTGAAGAAGACTTCATGAGAAATGTATCATTTCTTAATGACCTGAAATTGCGTGCAGGATATGGTTCAACAGGTAATGCTGCCATTGATCCGTATTCAACTGCTGCCAGTTTGAACATTGATCCGTTATTCTATGAATTTGGTGCTCCGGGTCAGGAAGTTCCTTATTTTGGTTACCGTCCGGTTGCGCTGGCTAGTTCTGACCTGAAATGGGAACGTACACAGCAGGTCAACGTAGGGATTGATTTTGGATTATTCGAAAACCGCATCTTTGGTAATCTCGACTTTTTCCAGGCCAAAACAGACCGTCTGTTACTGAGAGATCAGCTTCCTCCAACTTCAGGATTTGATAATGTATTTGTTAACGCAGGTGAAACGCAGTCATGGGGATGGGAATTACTCCTAAATACAGTTAACGTTGATACCCGTTTATTCAAATGGCAAACCAATTTATCCTTCTTTGGTAGCCGCGAAAAAATCGTAGCGCTTGCTTCCGGATTGACTGAAGATGAAGGAAACAACTGGTTTGTAGGACATCCGATTTTGGTTCATTATGACTTTAATAAAGTCGGTATCTGGCAATTTGGCGATGAGGAAAATCCAACATTTACTTCGCCCGGAGAAATCAGAGTTCAGGACGTAAATGGCGATAGTACAATCAACTTTGATGACCGTGTTATTCTGGGTACACCTAATCCCAAGTGGAGTGGTAGTTTGATCAACACATTTAATATCGGAGATTTTGACCTGACTCTTAATATCTACGCCCGTTGGGGACAAATGCTCAACGCCGGAGCTTACTCCTATGACCCACGTATGTATGACAACATGCGCGAAGTTGACTATTGGACTCCCAATAATCCAACCAATGCATATCCACGTTATGACGCTTCCCGGGCTGAATTGCCATTTGAAAGTACCCTTCGTTATGTAGATGGTTCTTATATAAAAATAAAGAATATTACCTTAGGGTATAATCTTTCAGATGACTTGATGGAAAAAACCCGCTTTAGTACTATGAGACTGTATTTCAGTGTGCGTAACCCACAAATCCTTTACAGTAATCTTGTCAAAGGACTTGATCCTGAGAGAGGTGGTAGTATTTCTTATCCTCTTGCAAGGGTATTTATGGTTGGAGCTAATTTCACTTTTGATTAATGACTACTATTAAAATGACAAATATTATGCATCGCATTAAAATATATTTTCTGGCTTTTATGCTGCTTTCTTTGTCAGCATGTAAAGGTTTCCTCGAAGAAGAATATCTCAGTGGAATTAACTCTGCCAGCATTGATGATTCTCCCGAGGCATTTGAAACGCTGACCAACTCAGCTTATGTAACATTAAGGGCATGGTACGGGAAGGAAAATGTATGGGACCTGACCGAGTCTGGTACTGACCTTTATACCTACGGGCTCGACAACCGCTCTATTGGTTTTAATATTTATTCTTCTTTCACTAATGCAGAAGAGCAGGAAAGAATGGGAGCAACCTGGAGAGAGCTATACCGTGGCCTCAATACAGTAAACCTGGTTTTAGATCGAATAGACAATGTACCTTATGAGGACGTATCCGTTCGCGATCAGCGGAAAGCGGAAATGAAATTCCTCCGGGCACACTATCTCTGGTTGATTACCGAGATTTGGGGAGATGTACATTTTGCTACAGAGCCTACAGAAGTAGCCTTACGAACTGCCAACCGCACGCCAAGGGCAACTTTCTACGAGCAGATTTTTAAAGATCTGAATGAAGCAAAGGCCTATTTGCCTGCCAGTTATCCTGACAATGAATATGGAAGAGTCACCCTGCCGGCAGCAGAAGCATTCCTGGCGCGTGCTCATCTGTATAGAGAAAACTATGACAGCGCTTCTTATTATGCTAACCGCGTGATCAATAATTATAACTTTGGGCTGGAAGACGATTGGGAAAAATTATTTGCCATTAACAACATCCAGAATCAGGAAGCAGTTTGGGCAGTCAATTATTCTGATGATCTGCTCTACACCAAATCAAATCTGACTGACCCTAACGGTAATTTCTATAATGCAAATGGCCTCATTCAACGTGAAGGAGGAAACCAGGGCCACGTCATGTACGAAATCCGTTATGAAAACCTCAGCTGGGGAATGGTGCGCGACAAACAAAATGGTCGTGGATTCCAGCGTTGGATGCCAACCAAATTTCTCATTGATCTCTATGATGAAGAAATTGACGAGAGATTCTATGGATCCTTCAAAAATGTATGGTACTGCAATAGCACTGCTGCCCGTCCACGTTGGGTAGGTGGTAAATATTATATTGATGGAGTTGAATATGCTATTCCAGATTCTCTCAATTTCAAAGTCATGTTTGCCGTAGGAGATACCGCTATTTATTTCTCCAAAAAACCGGTTCCTGAGTCTGAGAAAGCAAGGTTTTCACCTGATAATATCCGTGCATGGCATCCAACCAAAGGATATGCAATCGTTGATATCAATGATATGTACAATCCCGATGGATCACCTAATGATGATGTGATCAACCGTCAGTTCTACTTCCCTATTACCAAAAGATATGAAGATACAACTCGTCTGGACCTGACCACTGCAACAACCAAACGCGATGTTGTTGTGTTCCGGATTTCAGAAATGTATCTGATCGCCGCAGAAGCTGAAATGATGCGGGGAAACACTACTGATGCTTTGAACGCAATCAATACCCTGCGTGAAGCTCGTTCTATCGAAGGAAAAGAAGCTGAAATGCGCATCACTGCCAGCGAACTAAATATCGATTTCATCCTCGATGAAAGAGGTCGCGAACTGGCTACTGAGAACCAAAGATTCTTTGATCTTACGCGTACTGGCAAACTGGTTGAACGTGTAAAAGCACACAACCCGGATGCAGCTCCTTTTATTCAGGAGTATCACAAATTGCGCTTTATTCCTCAAAACCAGATTGATGCCATGCCTGATAATACAGGTTATCAAAACCCTGGATATAACTAAGATATTTATTCCAATTACTTTAGAAATGGCCTGTATCCTTACGGGCCATTTCTGTTACTACGACACACTAAAACTCATAAAAGAATGAAAAACTTTATATTCTGTTTATCTGTGATCTTTTTATTTGCCTGTCAAACGGAAGAAAAAAAAGAACAAATGCCAAGCCCCTGGGATAATGTTAACGATATTCTCGCCAACATTCAGCCACCTCAATTCCCTGATAATACTTTCGACATCACCGAATACGGAGCAGTAGCTGATAGTACAACCGACTGTCTGCCTGCGATAAAAGCAGCCATTGAAGCCTGCCATGAAGCTGGAGGCGGAAAAGTTGTCGTACCAGCCGGGAAATATTACGTAGGAGGTCCCATTCACCTGAAAAGTAATATCAATCTGCACGTTTCGGAAGGTGCTTATGTGAAATTCAGCACTACTCCTTCAGATTACCTGCCCGTT
>JAGQVA010000376.1 GCA_020438265.1 Bacteroidota bacterium | reverse complement strand
CTTGGAGTCTGGACTTACAAGATTGAGAATGGCCAGGCTGGCTGCGCTCAGATTTGACTGACTGGCATAATACATATTCAGATACTCATTGGTAGCATTTTCGTATTCTCCCGTCTGAGTATAAATATTGGCTATTTCATTGCTGAAAAAATAAGGATCTCTCAATTTTTTTCTTCCCTGCTCATAGGTTTTCTTTGCATACTCCAGTTTGCCTGCCTGATACAGAAATGCACCAATACGAACAAAATCTCCCTGGCTATTTAAGTCCTTGTAAATAACATCTTCATAAACTTTATCTGCGCCCTTTAAATCTCCGGTTTTCTCAAGAAGGGTCGCCTGAGTGATGGGGAATATAGGATTGGATTTACTTCTCTTAATCTCTTTATCCAGAAACTTAATTGCCTCATCATATTGAGTCAGCATTTCATAACAACTGACGATTCTCAAGGCATAGTTTTCCTGTTCGCTTCGTTTATTGACTTTCAAAAATAAATCCAGCGCAGATTCATATTCTCCGTCTACATAATATCTTTCTGCGAGCTCAGCTTCGGGTTCACCTTGTGCAAATCCGGCTACACAAATCAGGCTAATGTAAAATATCGAAATAAGTCTTTTCATATTCATAAAAACGGAAAAGAAGGGTTAAAGATTACCGAATTTACGAATTGAAACTGGTGAATGGCGAATAAAATGAGAGGAATTATTGCGTAAAAAAGAAAATCCGGATCGAATCTCGAACCGGATCTGTATGTTAAAGTAATATCTTTCGTTTTTAGCTCTGTGCTTTCACGTGCTCAGTATAGGCTTCAACACTAAGAAGGTCATCAGTGTCGAATCCATCCTCAGTAGTGATTTTAATCAACCAGCCTTTGCCATAAGGATCAGTGTTTACTAATTCTGGCTCATCTTCCAGTTCACCATTTATTTCTGAAACTGTGCCGCCAACTGGCATGTAAAGATCAGCTACGGTTTTTACGGCTTCAACGCTTCCAAAAACTTCTGCTGCATCAAGTTCATCGCCTTCGGTTTCAATTTCAACATAAACAATATCGCCCAACTGGCTTTGCGCGAAATCGGTAATTCCAACGGTGGCTGTATTACCATCAATTTTTACCCATTCGTGGTCTTCGGTGTATAAAAGGTTTTCGGGAAAATTCATATCAATGAAATTAGGCCTGATTAGGTGTTTTAGAGTATTAAAATAAGGGCTAAAAGTACAATATTTTTTTTGATAAATCTATGATTTGTAAAGGCATAATTCATCAATGGGAAAGCGAACCTTTCCTGCGATATTGGTTAAGCACCTTCCGGCAATCTTTATAAAAAATATTGATATTGGTATCCAGGTGTGAATGTTTGAGAATCCATTTGCGATTGGTACCGGCAAAACGATCTTTATATTCATCCATCACTGGTAGCATTTCCAGCAAGGCATCTGCAAGATGCTGAGGAGTGAAAGGATCTACGACCCATCCGTTTACCTTATGCCGGATCAGTTCCAGATTTGCGGGAATAGGATTCACAATCGGAATAGCTCCTGCATAACGCCCTTCACTGACAGCATTGGAATACCCGTCATAGACCGGAGCGGAAATAAACGCATCTACGAGAGACCAAAGCGCAATTACTTCCTCGCGGGGTAATTGCTCCGAAACATAGTGAAAATTGGGAAACTGTTTGTTTAGTTCATTTGCTTTTTGCGCAACTTTCGGAGGAACATCATACCCCGCCGAGAGCATAATCATATTGATGTCCCTGACACCACGGCGCAGCAACATTTCAAAGCTTTCCAGAATCAGGTCTCCCTGATAAACCGGTTTCATGCCCCGTGGACTTAAAACAACCTTTTGCCAGTCGCGGATGTTAAACTTTTCGCGTAGCACCTGTTTTTGTGTTTCGCTGACTTCAAAAAGCTCTTCCTCAATTCCCCATCTGTTCAGTTTGACCTTATGCTCTGGTATACCAAACCAGTTTTTTATCGCCTGAACTAATTGAATATTATCGCCGGTAATCAGGGCAGATTTATGTAAGGCTTCCTGCACCTGATTGCGGAACATTCTCCATTTTACATCTTTAACCATTTTGCCTATCGGGCCAGGGGATTGGGTTGTGTTACTGGACCAGATTCGGGAATCAGGAATATTAGACTCTTTGCGAGTAGGAGGATATTCGAGAATATCTGCACCCATAGCTACGCTTACAACTGGCTCGAAGCCAGTACGGGTTGCCCAAACGCCAAAGGGCGTAATATTCAGAGGATTGAGTAAATCTACTTTGCGTGCTTTTACTTCTTTGAGCAATTTATCTGTGGAGTATAAATAGCTGGCATAGGTGATATTGCCGTTTAGCGTAAATCCGGGAGGTATTTTGACGCATTCCACGTCATCCATTTGATAATCAGAAAAGCTGAATATCGTAACCCTGGCCCCCACTCTCTGTAAAGCAGTGGCCCATTTTTGAGTATGAAAATTAGCAGGGTCCGAAAGGACAGCAATATGCATATACTAGAAATTTTTACCCACAGATGTCGTTAACATCGGTTTTTGAACATCATAATCATCCACTCCCCAGGCAAGGTCCATGCGCAATGACCAACCGAGGATATTGGTTCTTACCCCGGACCCAAAACCAATAAGGAAAGGACTTTTTAGCGTTTGTAGTTTCACGGTGAGGACACCCGTACTAATGATTTGGGTGTCGGTGGGTTCTTTTTTGGAGAAAGGATTTCCTTCTACCCAAACAGTCCCGGCATCAATAAAAGGAATAATTTCCAGCTTATACAAGGGACTGGTTGATAAATTATATTTTAAGAGTCGGGAAAGGGGAATTCTCAGTTCCAGATTGGCGATAATGTAGCGGGAACCGTCTCTGGTATTAGGACGAAATCCATGTAAAGGCTGCACAAAATCAATAAACTGGAAGCTGTGTAAAGAAGTATCTGTGCTATTATTTCGGATAGCATTGGTCGTTTTATCACTTGGGAAAACAATCGGGGGATGAACCCGATCATTCACCCCACCCAGATAATATTGGGGTAGAGATTTAGGGAAGTTGAACGAAGTTGCCAGACGACCCGCCAGCACGATTTTACTGGTTAATTCTGTATAAGCCGTAGCCTGAAGGCGAGCCCGGTGGAAAGCAAAATCATTCTTCTGGAAAGAATAATAAGACTCAAAACCTGCATGTACAGCCATTCCTTTATACTGGAAGCCTTCTTTTTCCTTGACGTTATCAAAGTGGAAGTTGATTCTTCCTCCAATCATTTGGTCGCGGTCGTCGAGAAGCTGACTATGAAGTGTTTGTAAATCTTTGCGGTCAAGCAAAAAATATCCTAAACCAGCTTCTACCGATGCGAAAGCAGAAAGGGGATATCGCGCTCCTCCCATAATCTGAAGGTGATTAAACCTGAAAATGAGCGAATCAGTGCGGAAAGCATTGGGTTCTCTGAAAAAGCGTGTATTATACCTGACTTCGCCCCATAGATCAATTTTATTTTTCAGATAAGAATACCTGGCTCTGGAAAAAGTATTTCTGAGGTTGAAAAAGGGCTGAACTTCCACCTCTACTTTGTGATTATTAAATACATCGGAAAATCCGGCGGAGAGATCCAGACCTAATTTGGCAATGGGATCAAAATTTAACCCCATACCGACATAATCTGTTTTCCAGGTTGAGCGAGCCTGAGTTACTGAGGAGACATTGATTTTATTAAGGGTGGGTTTGGGAAGTTCCCCAAATACTTTACTAACCTGGAGACTGAAATTGTCATTCTTTTTGTCGTTCCTGTTCTTCTTTTTACGATCGATTTCGTATGGTTCTTCCTCTTCATCAAAAATGTAATAACGGACAGGTTTTTTCTTATCTTCTTCCGTTTCCTCTTCTACATCTTCCTGTTTTTCAGGCTGTTCGGGTATTTCAACTTTAGGTGGAGAAAACATATCTGCAAGCTTTTTCTCCTGTTTCTGGATCTTCTCTGTTAACTCAAACCTCAGCAAAGTAGGTTCGGGACTCTCTATCGGGTAAAAAGCATTCGCAGAAACCAGGTAAAGACCAGCCTCTCCGTTATAAGGACTTTGTAATACGATATTTCGTTCAGATGACCAGAATTTGAAAGCTCCCTGATCCAGATTACTGATAGGTTCGACTGTTTTCTTAAAAATATTAATTCGTGAGAGATTCAGCAGTCCCACTTCATCAGAGAGATAATTGAGTTCAAAACTACTGGCCGGAATGGGATTCGTTTCGTTGATATAAGGCGTTTGGGTTAACTGGGTGAGATCCTGAGCATTTGCATTCATCATATAAAGGTCGAATGTATTGCGAAATGCATCCTGGCCCAAAGAGTCGCTTACATCCATCCGCCGATTGGAACTAAAGAAAATAGTCTGATCATCAAGACTCCATTCCGGAGTGAGATCATCGTAGGAATCATTCGTTAGCCTTTCAAAATCAGACGAGCCGGCAGAAACTGTATACAGTTCGATCTGGTTTCCTGTAAGAGCGGAAAAGGCAATTTTCTGGTCATCATGAGACCATGAAAGATGAGAAATATTTTCGATTTCATGTGGGACAGGGGCAAACGAAGCCTTTTGTTCAGCAAGATTATAATATGCCAATTGATATTTCCCTTTCACAAAAGAAGTTGTTACAAGAATGGTTGCCGCATGGTTCCATGCCATAGGCGTTTCAAAGTATAAAAAGGGCGATTCATTGGTTGCAAAGCCGGATTCAATCTGTGTAGCAGTGGTTTTATTGGAACCTTCATCCAGCATAAATACCGTTTGTTTTCCGTTTTTATTCAGATACAAAGCAAAAACATCTGCCGTTTCATTATAAGCACTTCCCACCAGTTCGTACCCGTTTTTCACAGGAATATGTGAAGCTTCCGGAATCTGACTCAGAGATATTCTGGATTTTTTCTGTCCTCTGTAGTTGTTAATGACATACTCCTGCCAGCGATTGGTAAGAGTGCGAAGGGTGATGCCCAGGACAGAAATAATTCCCGATTCAATCGAGTGAGAAATATTGACCAGATAAAGGATTTCAGAGATTTTTTGTTCGCCGTATTCATGCACGATATAGTGCCAGATTGACTTTCTGACGATTTTATTAATCTTTTCATCTCCTTCCAAAGCCATGTCCAGGAGATTTTCATTCAATACACTACTGATCCACATTTCATCTTCAAAAGTCCATCCGTACCCCACATATTCTTCCAATCCCTCTTTAAACCAGGGCGCATTATAAAAGAGAAGCTGTGATTGAATAGCCGTTCCAAAACGGTCGCCGTGAGCAAATTCTTCAATAATGAGTTTGGTAACTGCACGTTTGGTTTCCTTAAACCATTCACCATTACTTCCCGGAAAAATGACCTGAGCCCAGCCTTTTGGCAAAGTAAATATATTGGGGATTTTGTCCCTTTCGGCAATTCGCAGATTGGTCTGCATAAAATTGACAGGGTGAGAGGCATACACCAGGGTATATTTTTGATTGGGTTTGAAGTCAAACAAAGTTCCAATCTCATATCTGGCAATTTCGGCATATCTGGCCGTTTGACTTGCGCCCTCCTGATCATTGCCGGAAAAGTAGACGTCAAAATAATCCGTAGAAACTTTTTTCCAGCTCTCAGGATTGGCAAAAG
>JAGQVA010000375.1 GCA_020438265.1 Bacteroidota bacterium | reverse complement strand
ATTGATTCCCTTGGGTGAAGGTTTCACCCATTGATCATCAATCCAGAGATCTCCTTCATTGCCCAGTGTGCGTTCTACCGCAACTTCAAAACGCGCCTTATTAAAACCCACATTGGTCAGAAAATCAATGATATCTTTTTCCATGCCAATCCGGGCCTTGTTTCTGGCAGCTTCAATTTCCAATCCAATCTTAATCAGATCTGCTTTTATTACTTTTGACTGTTTCTTTTTGGCCTCGATGGTTTCCTCCAAAGAGTTAAATTCATCCAGTTGCCCCTGAAGCTGATTAAAAAGCGCTACCAATTCGGCTCCATCGCGGGCTTTGTATTTGAGTTTCAGTTTGTGATAAACTGCCAGTCTTTCCTCAATAAAAGCCAGTCTTTCCGGATCTGATTCTGTTGTTTCGAGCATATCCTGAAACAGAAAAGCAGCTTCTTTGAGCGTATTTTGTGCTTCGACCAAACGGGAAATCTCTTCAGCAATTTTACTGCTTACCTTGGCGATTTTTTTCAGTTGATCGATTCCTTCACTGAGTTGATTATAAAGAGATAATTCCTGATGGTATAACAGCTCTGTCGCTCCTCCGAGGGATTCTTTTACCTCTTCTGCATTTTGAAGCAGGTTCAATTCCTGTTCAAGTTGTTCTTCTTCATCCGCTTGCAAGCCCGCTGCTTCCAGTTCCTGAATCTGAAAATTGATATAATCCAGTTGCTGACGAGCCTGATTTTCCTTCGCCTGAAGGCTTTTTATTTCCTGGTCAATTTTCTGGTTTTCCTTTAATTTTGCTGAAAAACTGGCCACCAACTCATCTGCATCTGCAAAAGCATCTACCAGATCAATCTGATTTTCCGGAGCCAGCATCGAGTGGCTTTCATGTTGAGCATGCAAATCCAGCAACATGGTACTTACTTCTTTAAGTACCTGCAAAGAAACCGGTGTATCATTAATAAAAGCCCTTGATTTGCCATTGGGGCGGATTTCTCGCCTGATGATCAGGTCCCCATCTTCGAGATCGAAATCAGGATATTCTTCCAGGCGTTTCATGAGATTGACTCCTAAATTACCAAACCTGGCTTCAATGATGCATTTATCTTCGTGAAGAAAGATAACAGAATTATCGGCCCGTTTACCGATGATCAGTCCCAGTGCGCCAATAAGCATAGACTTTCCGGCTCCTGTTTCTCCCGTCAAAATAGTGAGACCTTCGGGAAAATCAACCTGGGTTTCTTCAAAAAGTGCGTAATTCCGAATGTAAAGGTGTTTTAACATATTCCTTCAATATACCCTGACAAAGTTAGCGGAAAATAATGAAATTATTTCCATGTCTGTCAATAGTTCTGCAAAAATTTTTAGTTAAGTTCTGAAAATATTAGCAAATCCTGTTTTTTATTTTATTTTCTCCTTTATTTTGTTCACAATTATAGTTTCAAATCTTGTGATTCTATTATCATTCTCTATTTTCCAAAAATCTCTGTTTATTAGTTTCATTTCAATTCCAAATTCGTACGGATTATTTGTATGAAGAAAATAACCAACTAATGCCAAAGTTGAAGTGGAATTTGTGGATTTTCTCGTCCATGTAGATATGACTTCATTGTTACCTTTGTCAAAAAAGTCTATGAAATACCAGTAGGAATACCTGCCTGGAGTTAAAGTAGTATCTCCTCGTACCTGTAAGCTGGGATTTTCGGTTTTAATTTCTTTGATTATTTCAATCAATTTTTCTTCTGATATGTCGAATTTCCAAGACTGTACAAATGGATAACTACCTGCAAAGCCTCCAATTGCTCTTCTCTGAAACTCACTAATGATGTCAATTTCATAATCCCCTGTATCTGTTTTTATAGTTATTGGTACTACGGTGTCTCTAACCAGCATCAATTTCATTGATAGTATATCAAGTTTATCATCTCTTTGGTAACACCAATTAATTACATCTTCTTTGATTTTTGCTTTAATATACTCATAGTCATCCGGTGATATTTTAATATTGATTTCATAGTCTGCCCTTTCTGACTGTGCAAAACCAGTGAAACACATTAAAAATGTGAGTGATATGGTTATAATTTTTGTCATTTTTATTTCTTTAAATCTAAATACCGGATTCCTTTATAATCATTTTCTAAAAGTTAATGATATACTCTTTATTTCCTCTCGTAACCAAGGACAAATCTGTTAGAAAAAGGACTTTTCAAGATCCCATCAGAAACAGTAAATAGCAATATTATAATAGGGACCTATATAAAACGAAGAAAGTCTTTATAAAAGACCAGGATTTTCCTATAAAAATTTTCTCGAGAGAGAATGATCCCGTTAGGGATCAAACATTGGTAGAAAAGGGCTTCCTTTTTATATCCCGCCAGTTTTTTCGTCGTTGCGACGAAAAAACTGGCGGGGTGTGGATAGAAATGCGCACATTTCTACCAATATTTCACCCCTAACGGGGTGAGGATCTGCCGATCCAATTTTTACAGGAAAACCCTGTATAAAAGACCACAACTTTTGTCAGAGAATCCTTTTTTCATAACTTTGCCGGTTGAAACAGAAATTAACTATGACAAAATAAATGCTATGGCAAATACTTATGATCTTATTGTAATTGGAAGTGGTCCTGGCGGTTATGTGGCAGCGATCCGGGCTGCTCAACTAGGTATGAAAACTGCGGTAGTTGAGAGAGAAAAACTCGGTGGAATCTGTCTTAACTGGGGATGTATTCCTACCAAAGCCTTACTCAAAAGTGCTGAAGTGATGGATTATCTCAATCATGCTCAGGATTACGGATTAAAAACAGGCAAGGTAGGACATGATTTTAGTGCCGTAATTGCCCGCAGTCGTGGAGTAGCTGATGGTATGAGTAAGGGAATTCAGTTTCTTTTTAGAAAAAATAAAATCGACACACTGGAGGGAACCGGAAAACTGACTACTGGCAAACAAGTTGAGGTAACTGCTGCTGACGGAAGCAAAACCACTTATTCAGCCAAACATATCATTCTTGCAACTGGTGCCAGAGCAAGAAACTTGCCTAGCATGCCTATTGATGGAGAAAAAATCATTGGTTACCGTGAAGCGATGACTTTGCCTAAGCAACCTAAAAAACTGATTGTAGTTGGTTCTGGTGCTATCGGGATGGAGTTTGCCTACTTCTATCACAATATGGGAACGGAGGTAACTATCATCGAATTTATGGATAATATCCTTCCTCGGGAAGATACTGAGGTTTCTACCCAAATGGCCAGACTGTACAAGAAAAAAGGCTTTAAAATTATGACCAACTCTGAAGTAACCAGTGTGGATACTTCGGGTAAAGGAGTAGTTGCTACCGTCAAAACCAAAAAGGGGGAAGAAAAAGTTGAAGGTGATGTTTTACTTTCAGCTGTTGGAATTACAGCCAATATTGAAGGTGTAGGGTTAGACGATTTAGGTATCAGAACAGATCGTGGATTAGTAGTTGTAGATGAATTCTACCGCACCAACACTTCTAATATCTATGCGATTGGAGATATGATCCCTGGTCCGGCACTGGCGCACGTTGCTTCTCATGAAGGGATTATTTGTGTGGAAAAAATTGCAGGTATGGATGTAGAGCCTTTGGATTATGGCAATATCCCAAGTTGTACTTATTGTCAGCCTGAAGTTGCCTCAGTTGGTTATACTGAAGAATCTGCGAAAGAAGCGGGTTATGAAGTGAAAGTGGGTAAATTCCCGCTGAGTGCCAGCGGTACAGCTTCTGCAGCCGGACATCCTGAAGGATTTATCAAAGTGATCTTTGATGCCAAGTACGGTGAATTCCTCGGTGCTCACATGATGGGAGCTAATGTAACTGATATGATTGCAGAGGTTGTGGTAGCTCGTAAACTCGAAACTACCGGACATGAAATCATTAAGGCTGTTCACCCTCACCCAACAATGTCTGAAGCGGTGATGGAAGCTGCTGCTGCTGCTTATGATGAGGTGATTCATCTGTAAAACATGTCACAAAAAACACGTAGAGCCGCAATTAATCGCGGCTCTACGTGTTTTTTGTGTATTTATATCACGCCTTAGGCGTCTTTTCAAAAAAATATGAAATAGCCGCCAGAAACATACTTCCCACAGTCAGCCAGAATCCCACAGAAACCATCTTTAAAAACTCAAATTTCACTCCGATTTCCTTTCCGAAAACCACAGTCGTTGAATCCTGAGTCAAAAACATAAAGGACAACCATGCGATGACAACATAGATGACGGTGAAGAAAAATCCATTATTATAAGGTTTGCCCATGATCCCACGGATGATATAATTAATGGAATAAATGGCAAAAATCATGGGGCCAGCCAGGGTAAACATAAGGCCGGCAAATAAGAGGTAATCTCTTCCTGAATTGGCTGATTGCCAAAAATCATTAATCAACTCTGTGAGTACAATTCCCTTACCATATTCATAAATTCCCAGACGATCCAACAGGGTTAATAATTCAGTATAACCCGACATGGATTTATTCACTACCTCAACCCCGAGAATGGATTTTTCAAAGGTTAAATAAGGGAGAAAAAAGGCCAGAATTCCGATCAGACCTGCGAAAATTAACATTACTCTTCCTGTTTTCATAAAACGTTGATTATTTTTGCGAAATAATTGCTTGTTAAACTGTATTATGCCCATCCATACCCATATAGATTATTCTCCGCCACGATGGTTGAAAAACCGAAAACATCTGCAAACCATCTATCCTACCCTCTTACGCCCTACTCCACCCCTGAGTTATCTTCGCGAAAGGATCCCTACACCGGATGGAGACTTTCTGGATCTTGACTGGTCAAGAGTCAAAGGTACGAAGTTAGTCATTGTTTTGCACGGCCTGGAAGGAAGTGCTGACACAAAATATGTCAGAGGAATGATCCGGGCTTTTAACCGAAGAGGTTGGGACGGCATGGGACTTAACTTCCGTGGTTGCAGCGGGGAGACCAATATTTTGCCAAGAGCCTATCACAGTGGAGATACCGGAGACATTGATTATGTGATCCAGCGTATCAATGATCACCATCATTATGAAGAAATTGTCCTGATTGGTTTTAGCCTTGGCGGAAATGTGACCTTAAAATATTTGGGAGAAAAAGGCAATCAGGTTCCGGCAAATCTTACAAGAGGAGTCGCGTTTTCAGTTCCCTGTGATCTGGAAAGTTGCTCCTATAACCTGGCCCGATTCGAGAATTTTATATACATGCAGCGGTTTATGAAAAGCCTTCGGCAAAAAGTCAGGGAAAAAATTCATTTGATGCCAGAGGGAATTCAGGTTAATCAGCTCCGCAACTTTTCCCAATTTGATGATGCAATCACGGCACCGCTACATGGCTTTGAAAATGCGGTAGATTACTGGACCAAATCCAGCAGCAAACAATTCATACCGGGGATTCGCATTCCCACGTTGCTGGTCAACGCTGCAAATGATCCGTTTTTAACCCCTGAATGTTTTCCCAAAGAAGAAGCAGAACAAAACCCGTGGTTTACCCTGGAAGTTCCCGGGCAGGGAGGACATACTGGGTTTCCTACTCAATCCTTCGATGGGGAATACTGGACTGAATCAAGGGCAGTGACTTTTGCTATGGAGGAAAAGCAATTGGCGGTTGGATTTTAGCCTTTGGCTTTTAGCTATTGGCCTTTGGCTAATTGCCAA
>JAGQVA010000374.1 GCA_020438265.1 Bacteroidota bacterium | reverse complement strand
AATCGGGGATAATATGATCAACTTTATACCCACACAAATAACAGAGAATCGCACCCCAGACATCAGCCTGACTTTCCATGGTTTTTCTTTTTTCCTTCTGCTCTTTGGCCCATGATTTCAGGTCTCCGGATTTGACGAAGAAACCCGGTGAGGTATAGTCCGACGCTCCGTGTTGATATGAATGAACCAGTTCGTGAGCAATCAAAAAAGCCAGCGCATCGTCTTTTTGATTGGAAACGTCCAGGCAGAGTTGATAGGCCCTGGGATCAATGATAATTTCCTGCTTTTGACTGTTGTATTCCGCTGGTTTGCCAAATTGGGCGATATTGGCAAGGCGAATGGAAGGCATCTTTTCTCCACCTTGTTTGGCCCAAAGTTTTGTCAGAATTTTCTGACACCTTTCTACGGAAAGGGGAGCGCTCGTTTGGGAAAGTCTTGCAGTGGTTGGATTAACAGAAGACTTTGTTTTCTTATTAGATTGAGCCTGGTGATTATTCTCCCAATCTTTATTTTCTTCTCCTGTAGAATCTGCGGAGAAAAAATCTTCCAGAAAAACGGTTTCCTTCTGATCACTTGGATTTAGAATATTCAGGGAAACCGGACGGTAATTCAAAGGATTGACCGCCAGAAAACTACGCGGAATTTTCTCCCAGGGCGTATGCACCTGCCAGGTGATGTACATCAGCGTATTCACACCCATGATCACAAGCAACACAAGTAGTATTCTGGAGGTCAACTTCATAAAAGATCTTAGTTTGAAGGAACCGGAATAAAATGAAATCCTTTGTCGCTCTGAATGCCAAAACGCGTAGCTCTGGCGTGTATCTCCTGCCCCCGAATGGGCTTTTTGGGTTCAAATAACTCTTCAACTTGTCTGCCTACATACCAGATCGGAATAGGACCACCACGGTATTCTTTTTCGCCCATTTCAATAGCCTCAAGCAGAGATTTCATAAATTCAGAGACCTTGAATTTTTTCTTGGCTGTTTTGATATTCCCGGCAATTCTGGGTTCTTTCAGGTAAATTCCTCTTTCCACAACTTCGCGATTGGAAGGAGAAGAACCAATAAAATAACGGAAAGGCTGATTGGAGGAAAGAAGCTGATGGGTTTCTTTATTGTCAGTATTGCTTTCTAAAAGCGGAATATCACGGCCTCCTCTTTCCAGGAAAGTCGAAGAGAAACATGCATCAATGGTGAGAACCACATTATTACAACGAATTTGATCGATCTGTCCGCGCAGATACTCCATTTTGTAATAGGTCTTGATACTTTCGCCGACATTGCTGGGCACGAGATAACCTGTGCCATCAGGCGCTTTATGACCATGACCTGAATAGAAGATAAAAAGCTGATCCAGGGGATTCCACTTTTGGGTCTGGAGCTTTTTCATGGCCAGATTCATTTGTTCCCAGGTGGGATCTTCATAAAGGGTGACTTTGAAGCCAAATTTGTTTTCGAGGGTCCATTTCAGGGCCAGCGCATCTTCAATCGAGTATTTAAGGTCTTCCCAGCCCAGTTTTCGGGCGTATTTGGAATGTTTGCTCACGGCAAAGATGACGGCAATATCTTCCCGATCTTCAGCAGGGGCAAATGTGTTTTTGTGTTTGGAGGATTTCGTGGAATAATTAGAAGCGAAGGTTTGGGCGTTGGTAATATCTGTCAGCAGCAAGGAGCAGAACAGAAAAATAAAAGTTTGGGATAATACTTTCCTCATCGCAATTGTTATGGGAGATGAAACACTACATAATGTTAATATTTATCTGCTAGATAAACCAGACTTTCTTGCGCTTTTACGAGGTAGTTTTTCTCCATTAGGGCCTGAAGATGCTCATCTTCAGATACTTGATCGTTTTCTACTAATTGAGAAAAATTCTCCTGCGCTTTTTTGTATTCTTCATTTACCAAATAAATATTTCCTAAATACCAGAAAGAGGCATTTTTTATCTTTAGGGATGCATCAGACTGGCTGGTAATCTTTTCAAACGATTCTATCGCAGATTTATGATTTCCGGATGCCAGATGGCTTTTTGCTAAATAAAAGGTGATGGTTGTCTGACATTCTTTGGAAAGAAATAGATTGTTTTCAAATAGGGCTAACTGTTTGGCAGCAGCTTCATAGTTTCCTTCTACATATTCATTAAAGAATGTTTTTTCAAGGCTAATTTCTTCTCCTGCTCCAATTCCTTGCCCACAATTAGTCATGAAATTATCAGCAACTTGAATATCCCCGTCTAATTCAAGGTTTTGCGCCAGATTTTGTGGCAAATCATTGCGCTGCATAGAGACAAAAATAGCAATTCCTAAAAGGGCCACAATCGCCAGGAAGGAAGAAAGTCGGAGCCATGGTGGAAGACTGGTAAACCAGTTGCCGTTATTATTATTCGATCCACCACTGTTTTCTTCGAGGGTAAGAATAAAATTATCTCTTGTTTTTTCCAGAAGACCGGGAAAATTGCCTTCAAGGCGTTGAATCTGGGTTTTGGACAGGCTGGTATCGGAAGAAATATAGGTGGAAAGTTGTTCCATCGATAGTTTGTAAAGCGCATCTTCTTCCATGAGTTGTTCGATTTGCTCTACCTCTTCAAGACTCACCTCATCTTTGAGGTAGGCAATCATCAGGTCAAGATCCCGCAAGTGCTCCAGTTCGTTATGTGAAAATGAGGTCATTTTGTTAGTGCATTAGATTTTCAAACCAAGTAATTCAAAGCGTTTTGCTTACAATTCAAAATTATTATTAGCTGCCATTTTGTTTCGCAAATTCTCTTTTGCGCGATCCAGATAACCATGAACCTGACCCACACTACAATTCATCGCTGCTGCAATTTCCTTGTAGGACATGAGTTTTTCTCCTCTTGTCAGATACCTCAGTTCAACAGCCATTCTTTGTGTTTCGCTGAGATCTCTGATCGCTTCTTCCACTGAATTCACACTCAGTGTTTCCTCTTTTTCCTCTTCTTCTACCTCTGGCAACCGTTCAATCGGTAAAGGGATAAAAGGATTATTGCGCTTTTTAATATTGAGAAGATCGTTTTTCAAGATCCTGGCCAGCCAGTATTTCCAGTTTTTGTATGGAAATTTTCCGTTCATGAAAAGTTCGTGCAGTTTGATATACAATTTCTGCAGTTCTTCATCCGGATCTTCATTCATGCTGATAATAATTCTGGCGAGATCCTTTTTATGTGGTTCCAACAAACCAAAAATCATATCTCCCTTTTCCTTATTACTGGCATTCTGATAGCGGCCGAGAAGCTCAAAAACGACTTCATTTTCCTTCTTTTCCCGGTATCTTTGAATTAAATGGGCAATAGAATATTTCGAAAGCGCCTCGCTTCCAACAATCATTAAAGTTCCTAAGAGCAAGCATAGTATAATGTACACCACAGCAAGGTTGTTTAAATGTGAGATACTCTATTAACGCAAATAATGCAGGTAACTGTATTAAGAAGGAAATTTTTTCAGGTTTAATCTGATTATTTTTTTGCTTTTCAACTAAAAGACAGGGGATGAGGGATTATTGCATGGTGTGATGAAAAAAAAATGGGAATATGTGTTCGGCTCTTCCTATTCACATGTCTAATTCTTTTTATAAATTCTATAAAACTTGGCCAAGGGCAAGGCTATTATTATCTTGCACCCTATGGAGTTATTAGCCCTGGCGCTGGCGCCCATTGTCTTTATTTTTACCTTCGTATATCTCAAGGATGAATACGAAAGGGAGCCACTTAAATACCTGGTTATCACCTTTATACTGGGAATATGTACGGCTCTTCCGGTATTGTTTATCGGGGAGTATCTTCAGATATTAACGGGTACCTCACAGGCGTCTGATTCCTTCGGTGTTTTTATCTATGCTTTTTTTGTTGTGGCATTTACCGAAGAAGTGATGAAATTCCTGGTTTTACGCTTTTATAATTACCCTCACAAGGAGTTTGACGAGCCCTATGATGGAATTATGTACGGGGTAGCTGTTTCCCTTGGATTTGCCGCTATAGAGAATGTGCTGTATGTTTTTAATTCGGAAGGATCTGAAATTCAGACCGGAATTGTCAGGATGTTTACTGCCGTCCCTGCACATGCGATGTTTGGAATTATGATGGGTTATTTTATGGGCAGGGCCAAGTTTATTGAAGAAAAAAACAAGAAAGTTCTGGAAATGCTAAAGGGGCTGGGGGTAGCTATCTTTTTCCACGGTGTGTATGACTACTTCCTCTTTTTGGGAGAAGGATTTCTGGCTATTTTTGCCTTTGCTTCCCTGGCTGTAGGCCTATTTTTGGCTACCCGTGCTATGCGTATCCATGTAGAAGAATCTCCCCATAAAGACGCTCCTTCCATGCTCGACGATTTTGATTTGCCCGCTGGAGAAAAAGAAGCCGATGAAGGATAACCCCGCCCCAGACCTCAAAGACTTTCTGGATCAAAAATACCATCAATTCAATACGGTAGCTTTTATTGAAGAAGATCCCATCCGCATACCGCATCAGTTTGACCGCAAAGAAGATATCGAAATCTCCGGATTTCTGGCTTCTCTGATTGCCTGGGGCAAAAGATCAATCATCATCCGCAATGCGCAGCGTTTGGTCGAAATGATGGACATGGTTCCCTTTGATTTTGTGATGAATGCCTCCGAAGATGAGCTAATTTCCCTGGAAGAATTTATTCATCGCACCTTCAATGGGATTGATTGTATCGCCTTGATTCAATCTCTGCGAAATGTGTATCAACATCATGGAGGATTGGAAGAAATTTTCTCGGCGGGCATAGATCCCAATGATGAAGACGTGTTTGGGGGAATTATTCACGCCCGAAATATCCTTTTAAGCGCGCCAGATTTTCCGGATCGCACTCAAAAACATATCGCTAATCCCGCCAAAGGTTCGTCTGCCAAAAGAATTAATATGTTTTTGCGCTGGATGGTAAGACCGGCAACGGCGGGAGTTGATTTTGGAATCTGGAAGAAAATAAAGCCTTCACAATTGATTTGCCCGCTGGATGTACATACCGGAAATGTCGCACGGAAATTAGAGCTATTATCCCGAAAACAAAACGATTGGAAAGCGGCAGTAGAACTTACCCAAAACCTGAGAGTTTTTGACCCGGAAGATCCTGTGAAGTATGATTTTAGTCTTTTTGGGCTGGGAGTGTATGATGGTTTTTAGGAATTATTTGCTACCTTTCGGGCCATATCAGGACTGTAGTGGCTATTGAGATTTTTCTGACTTTTGCGCGCCGCTTTAAAAAACGGCGCAATGAAAGCGAATTATCTCATTCTTACGAATGTATAATCTTATTGTCTTTGAGATAAATGATTAAGCATTCAGCAGAATGCAAGAAGCCATATCATTGCGCCGTTTTTCAAAGCGGCGAAATGAGAGAAAAAAATCCAAAAACTTATTTTATGCAAAACTATTCATTGCTGACTGATCTCTATCAGCTCACTATGGCTTACGGTTACTGGAAGTCCGGATTAAAAGACCACGAAGCCGTTTTTCATCTTTTTTTTAGAAAAAACCCTTTTCAGGGAGGATATGCTATTGCAGCGGGTTTGAATGCTGCCATAGACCTACTAAATCATTTTTCTATCGAAAAAGAAGACCTGACATACCTTGCTTCTCTTAAGGGAAATGACGGGAACCCCCTTTTTGAAAGTGATTT
>JAGQVA010000373.1 GCA_020438265.1 Bacteroidota bacterium | reverse complement strand
CCAACCATAGTTACAAGGAATCCTACCCCAAGCTGCAAAATACCCAGAGCAAACTTCAGCGGAATAGATGGATTTTTACCTATTTTGGCAAGCTTAACCCACATCATTGAGAAAATAGAACCAAAAACAATGATGAAGAAAGGATTAAAAAACTGAGTCATACTGGCTGGCATTTCCCAGCCCATGATGCTACGATCTACATTTCTATCTGCGAAAAGTGTCAGAGACGTTCCTGCCTGTTCGAAACAAGCCCAGAAAGCGATATTAATAACCATAAATATCACCAGGGCGATCATCCGATCTCTCCATATACTGGTATTGTCCTCTTTGTCTGCTTTTCCTCCAGCCATAATCATAGAAACTGAAATATAGATGAATAAGCCCAGAAGAATATAGTCCATCAGGCTATTGTTCAGAATCAGTACATAACAAAGAGGAATTAATAATAGTGATCCAAGAGTAATTGCCTGTGCTGCATTCAAAGGCCCAAGTACTTTTTTGAGGCCAGCTTCTCTCATTTCCACCCCGGGAGCTTCAGCGTATGCTTCTCTGCCAAGGTAGAAAATTACCAACCCTAGTAGCATACCAATTCCGGCAAGTCCAAATCCATATCTAAAACCATAAGTTTCACCTACATAAGCAACCAGTGTAGTAGCCAGTAAAGCTCCAATATTAATTCCTATATAAAAAATCGTAAAACCAGAGTCTCGCCTGGGGTCTCCATCTTCATATAATTTCCCGACAATGGTGGAAATATTCGCTTTAAAATATCCATTTCCTACAATCAATGCTCCCATACCAATCAACAACATATGATCTGTCCCGCCAAGGATTATAAATTCTCCAATGGCCATCAGAATCGCTCCCAGGATAACTGCATACCGATAACCTAAAAACTGGTCAGCCATTCGTCCTCCGAGAATCGGCGCCGCATAAACCAGACCTGTGTAGGCACCATAAATCAAAGATGCTTCGGCATCACCCTTCATCAAAGACTTTACCAGATACAGAGTAAGCAGGGCTCGCATACCATAATAGCAGAAGCGCTCCCACATCTCGGAAAAGAAAAGGACAACCAGCCCACGGGGATGTCCGATAATTGTTTGGTTACTCATGTTGATTAGTTAAGATTAGACTGAGTTAGTTTTAATAGTTTGATGTAATTTATTTAGACTAATATGGCTATTACAGGCCATATTGACCTAAACAAATGTATGATTTTCATCCATGATAACAAAGCGGGGAATTTTTCACAATGGAAATCTTAAGATTTTTAGCATATTTGCACCAGGACGCTTACTATTCGTTATTATAGTATATGAACTTTATCTCACATTTCTACCTCGATAGAAACCTGGAAGATAGTTTCTTTTTTGTGGGGGTATCCACACCTGATCTTGTATCTGTCTTTGATCGTAATGTTCGCCTGAAAGAAGGTCGAATGCCCTTATTGATGGAGAATGAGGCCACAGTGGAGGAGATAAGTTTTTATAATGGAGTGATCCGACATTTTGAAGTAGATAAGGTTTTTCACACCTCCGATTTTTTCTACCGCGAAACGGATAAAATAAAGGATCTCTTACACGATACTTTTGGAACCGATCAGGTTTACCGGGGATTTTTTGTGGCGCATGTGCTCTTTGAGCTGATACTGGATAAAATCCTGATTAGCCACGACTCAAATCTTTTGCCTTCCTTCTATGAACACCTGGAGCGTTATCCAATCAAAGAATATGTCCGACTGACTGAGTGGGTTACGCACACACCCATGCCAGCCTATGATGCTTTTCTGAAACGATTTATTAAGAAAAAATACCTGTATGACTATGCCGACTGGGAGCATATACTGTATATTATCAGAAAAATCGTACAAGGTGTTGGGATCAATCAGTTTGAATACTTACATTCTCCCGGGTTGATTTCTATTCTTGACGCTTACGAAAAAGAACTGGCTATCTATTGTTTTGACGAATTTTCCCTTCTTAATGAGCAATTAATCAAGGTTTAAGGCAGTTTGAGAAAGAATTTGGGGGAAGATGATATTTTTTTTTACCTTTACATCATGCTCTCCTTTCTGGTAATTTTATAACGGAACGTTTCGGGTCCGGTCAACTGTTATGGCTCAATATTTGATCAATAGACAGGACCCACTGATCCAATGAAAAAAATATGTATTTGAGGTATTTTTGTGCAACACTTGCTCTGGTGCTTTCGATTTCCTCAATATTTTCTCAGGAAGGCCAGGATGCTCCCTCTACTTCAGCGCCCAAGTATAGCAACGAATTTCTAAAGATAGGAATTGGTGCGCGCGCCTTTGGAATGGGTAATGCTCAGGTTGGAATTATTGATGATGTGACTGCAGGGTATTGGAATCCCGCTGGCCTTTCGGCCGAAAATGCTCCGGTGTATCCGGAGGTTTCTTTGATGCATGCTTCGTATTTCGCCAATATAGCATCTTATAATTATGTTGGATTTTCGATGCCTATTGACTCTTCCACCAATCGTAGTTTTGGCGTAACGGTAATCAGGCTGGGAATTGATGATATTCCCAATACATTGAACCTGGTCGAACCAGATGGTTCTATCAACTACGACCGGATTCAAAGTTTTTCCACCACAGATTTTGCAGCTTTATTTTCTTATGCCTGGGCTCCTCAGAGAGTACCGGGACTTAGCCTTGGTACCAATCTCAAAATCATTTACCGGGGGATTGGTCGTTTTGCCAATGCCTGGGGATTTGGCCTGGATGTGGCAGCCAAATATTCCCGCAAAAATCTGCAGTTGGGACTTATGGTTACGGACGTTACCAATACATTTAACGCCTGGACTTTTAATACCGAGACTTTTGAGGAAGCTTTTATCAATACGGGGAATGTGGTTCCCCAGAACTCGATTGAACTCACCCGTCCGGCAGTCAGACTGGGAGTAGGGTATGACTTCAATGTAACCCGGAGGTTGAATCTGCTACTTGCCCTGGACAATGATCTCTACCTCGACGGAAACCGGAGTAGTGCCATCATTAAAGGAAATGGATTGAGCCTGGAACCCCGTGCAGGAATGGAGCTGGCCTATCTCAACAGCCAGTATCGGAAAGTCGCTTTCCTTCGCGCCGGAGTCTTTAACCTTCAGAATATCAAAGATGTAGACGGAAATGAAGTGCTGGGATTATTTCCCACCGCTGGTGTGGGAGTTGTCGTGAAAAACTTCCAGATTGATTACGCGCTGGCCAATATTGGCAACCTTTCTGAAAATCTGCATACGCACATTGTTTCCCTGAAATTTCACATACAGTAATGAAAAAATATTCCCTTTTATATATATGCCTGTTGCTCTCTTTTTCTCAGATTTGGGGCCAGGCATTTGATATTGGTAATAATTGGTACACTTCTAATACCAACCGCCAGTTTATTAAGTTGATTGTCGAGCAGGATGGAATTTACAGAGTTACGACTCAGGATCTGGCCAATGCCGGATATGATCTTTCTACTGTAAATCCTCAATACCTTCATTTGTATTACCGGGGAAAGGAAGTTCCTGTCTTTATCGGTAAACAGGGAGGTCAGCTCAAATTCATTGAATTTTATGGCAAAAGGAATGATGGCCGGGTCGATTCGATCATGTATCGCGAGCCTACCGGAGGATTACATGAACCGGATTTACAACCTAATATGCGGATTAGTTTGTATTCAGATGAATCGGCTTATTTCCTGACCTGGGATAATATTCCTTCCGGGAACCGCTATTTTGATGATTATGATGCGATTTTCCCTTCCAGTTCTGTTCCGCATTTTAAATACACTGCGCTTAAGGAATATCTGCCGGATCAGCCGGGAACGGAGTATGTACGGGGCGGTGGAGGACCTTATGATTCCTTCTACACCTTAAACTCGGATTATATCACCGGTGAAGGATATCTGGGAGTAAAATTTGGCTATCAATCCCCCACAACGGTGAATGTTTCTACCCCGGCGCCTGCTAATACGGGCAACGCTGTAAACATTAAAACCAGGATTTTTGGTCGCTCCAATACGCAGCATATCCTGAGGGTAACGATGAATGGGGAAGCAACCGCGTTTTTGGATACGACCTATACAACTCCAGCGATTTACATCCATACGTATGAGAGAACGCATACTCCCGTAAATTCTCTGTCTGGCACTACAGACTTTACCTTTTATGCAGAAAGGTCAAATACTGACAATAATAATGTCGCCTGGATTTCGATGACTTATGATCGGCTTCCTGATATGAATAATGACTCGACACTCAGGATTTCTGACTGGTCGAATATCAATGAAAAAAGCTTTTTTGACTTTAGCAATGTAGAGGGTGGGGACAGCATATTCGGTTATGATTTCAGAAACCGTGTGCGTTATCGGGGGATTATTTCCGGCGGAAAAGGAAAAATTATTATTAAAAAATCTCCTTTTACCCGTGATATCTTTTTCACTACTGACTGGGGAATTAAAAAACCCCGGATTGAAAGTCCTCATTTTAATGATCTGGGGGACCCTGATGGCGGTGCTGAGTTTGTCATCATTGCCCACCGTGGTTTGACCAATTCTGCGCAGGCTTATGCCAATTACCGGGATACAGCTACGGTAAATCCGGTTTCTGTAAAAATTGTTTATACCGACGAAATCTATGATGAATACGGATATGGCACGATTACTCCCTGGGCGATCAAGCGATTTTGTAAGGATGCTTTGGACAACTGGAAAGAAAAACCAAAATATTTCCTCCTCTGGGGAAAAGGAAAATTCCTGACGCGTGATACTGAGTCGATTACTGTCGTTCCCACTTATGGATACCCGGCTACGGATTATGAATTTATTTCCCACTTCAATCAGTACAGCAATAAAATTAACCCCGAAGCAGCTATTGGAAGGGTAAATATCTATTCTGATGAGGAAGGGATGAGCTATCTCAATAAGGTCAATGAATACGAACATACGCCCTGGGATGGTTGGATGAAGGAAGGTGTTCTGCTGGGTGGCGGTGGTCAGCCCAGTGAGCAAAATGCGATAGAAGATGCGTTTAGCTATTTCATGGGTATTTTTACTGGCCGGCCTTATGGAGGGAAAGCGCATTATTTTCAAAAAAGAAGCTCCAGTGTCGTTATTGATCCAACTTCTGCCTCTTATCATGATGAAATTTCAGGCGGAGTATCTTTGATACATTTCTTTGGACACTCAACACAGAATATTCAGGATGTCTCTATTAAAGAACCTCAGGAATACAACAATTTTGGCCGTTATCCCCTGATGATGGCTATGGGGTGTTTTGGGGGAGATTTTACTGTTGGAGGTGCGAGTTTTGGTGAAAGGTGGATAAAAGAACCTTCCCGTGGTGCAATCGGATATATGGGTAATTCCAGCGCAGGGTATTTGATTCCGCTGAGAGAATATGGCAAGGTATTTTATCGATTTGCCTACCGTGAAATGCTGGGAAAACCGATCGGAGAAATTATCAAAACAACCCTTTTCACTTATACTGACTCACTGATTGGAATTTCCTACCGAAATCACGGCCGCGAAATGAACCTTCAGGGAGATCCTGCTGTGATTATGTATAATACAAAAAAGCCGGACCTTGAAGTGAATCAAACCAGCGTCTTTTTTGAGCCATCTAATTTTACTGCTCAGGACGATTCCTTTAAAA
>JAGQVA010000372.1 GCA_020438265.1 Bacteroidota bacterium | reverse complement strand
TAATATAAAAAAAAGTCAGAAATCAGATTGCAGAAATCAGAAGAAAAAAGGACTTCTCACGTCTGATTTCTGACCTCTGACTTTTTTATGAGATAATTTTGCAATACTACTTACTCATTCACCCTTAACGAGTCAATCATGGCAAAAAAAATCCTCGCCTATTTTTTCGCAGCAATTTTAATCCTAAACGGAGTCATGCATGTGGTCAAACCGGAGGCATACGCAGCAATGATTCCTTCATTTATCCCTGAGATTGTGGCCAATATTCTGGCAGCTATCGCAGAAATTGTGATTGGCGTCATGTTGATCATACCTCGCTATCGCCGCCTGGGGGGATTAGGGTTTGCCTTATTGATGGTTGCTTTCCTGCCAATTCACATCTGGGATCTGGTGAGAGACGATCCTGCGATTGGGAGTTTTATGGGGGCAGTGATACGGTTGATTATTCAGTTTGGGCTGATTTGGGCGGGGTGGTGGATCTGGAAGGATAATTCCGATCAAAAGTGATAAAATCAGAATTCATTCGTCCTATCTATAATAGGGATTTCAGGCCCTTCATATTTTACTTTAAAACCTGACGCACATGAAATTCACATTTGAGCAAACCATCGACGATATTCTTGATCTGGCAAAGGACAGCTACAAGAAGAACCATATTATAAAAATACTCTGGGGGATTTTTCTCGCCGCTTTTTCTTTTAGTATTTTTAGTGATATGTATGCAAATGGATTTCAGGTATCAAAAGTAGTGGGTTATATCATTATTTTTGGAATCCTGTCCCTGTTTTGGATGGCATTTTATCGCTTCCTTCGCAGACGGATCATCACTATGATGCATAAGAAACAACGTACCACCGGGCCACGAGAAATAGAGATTAGTAATGAAGAAATCAAACTATGGACACCTGATTCAGCGACGACTTTTAAATGGTCCGCAGTAACAGATCTCAGGCAATCTGACCATAACTATTTCCTTTATCTGGGGAAAGCGCAGGCAATTATTCTACCTATGCGCGTGTTTGAGAATGAAATTGAAGAAAGAGAATTCCTGGATTTGGTTGAATCAAAAATCTCATAAAGACAGAAACCAGAAGGGGCTGCCTTCTATGTAAGAAGTTACGCCCCAACTGGTCATGGTCATAATTAAATATGAGACTCTTAATTCTTATTAGATAAAAAGACTAATATCTGCGTCAGCAGCAAATTCAAGAAAAGTAGCAGCTCCGGCTACCTCTGCTTCATCGATAAATTCATCTTTGGAAAACCCAAAAACATCCATAGTCATCTGACAACCAATCAGCCTGACATCCGTTTCCATACACATTTCACGAAGTTCTTCAATTGTAGCTACGCCTTTGTTTTTAAACATTTTCTTCATCAGACCAGTAGCCATTGTATCAAAACCAGGAATATTATGGGTAATAACATTAGGGATTGCCCAATTAATATTCTGAAATCTTTCTGAACCAAATGGCATTTTCATTGGCATAGCGGGATTTCCAACCGGAGTAATAGCCGGATTAATGGTTTTCTTCAGTAAAGGAAGTCCGTAAAAAGTAAAGAATATTCCTACCTCCCAATCCATTGCTCCGGCAGCTGAGGCCAAAATAAAAGGCGGATAAGCCCAATCTAAAGTCCCTTTAGTAGCAATCAAAGCCAGTCTTCGTGGCCGCGTTCCATTGTTCATCATTATCCTAAATTTTGCTGCGTTTTCTCAATAACATATCTAAACACATGATCATTCATTTCCTGAGTCACCAGCAGTTTATTTTGAGTTTGTCTTACAAGAGCCTGAATATCAAGAACAAAACCAGGGTCTGACGAAATTACTTCAAGGGTTTCACCAACTTTCAGGTTTTTAAGTGCTTTACTTGTTTTAAAAACCGGCATGGGGCATGACATTCCCCTACAGTCAAGTTTTACATTAACTTCTATATCTAACATTTTCGAAATTTTAATTGAATGAAATAATGCAACTTCCTACTTAAATCTGAAGTTGACTTTTAACGTGTAAACTACAGGGACAATTCTTGCGTTATGCGTTCCGGGAATCCAGGCAGGCATAAGGTTAGCTACTCTTATGACTTCCTCATCACATCCAAACCCCAAACCTTTGACGATTTTAAACTGACTCAGGCTACCATCAACCTGAACCACAAACTGCACATAAACATTACCTTCAATTTCATTATCACGTGCAGGTCCCGGATAATTTAGTTTGGAGTTCAAAAACCTGTACATAGCTGCAGTTCCTCCCGGAAATGCAGGCATGACCTCTGCAAATTTTAATGGTTGGTTCATAACCGCTTTTTCCCTGGGAGCAGGTTCAATATCTACAGGTTTATTTTCCGCAACCTGATTTTCAGACGGTTCCACAGATGAAGGATTCACTTCAGAAAAATCACGGAATCCAGAATTTGTATTAGAATCAACCGCTTTTTTATTTGGCAGGTTTAATGCCTCATCATTTAGAGAGGTTTGCAAATCAGGCACTTCAGTTCTCTCCCTTTCTTTTTCAGCAATGACTATGGTCCTGGTAGAACGACTTTGATCACCTCTTGAATTAGAAGCTACAAGAGTAGGCTGAAAAGTTCCCGATTTGCTATAAGTAAAAACTTCCTCTCCAGAAATTCGTTTTTGCTTTCCATTACCAAAATTCATGGTGTATGTGATCCGGGGATCATAATTGACGATTGAAAAAGTCAATTTTTCTCCTTCCATTTGATTTCCCGTTACTCTAAATGAATAATTCGGCAATATCTCGTGTTTATTTTCATCCAGATCTGTGTCCTGATTATTTCTTTCCTCCGGTAATTCATTACCCAATTCATCGTCCGTAAATTCAGAACTTACTCCTGAGTATTCTTCACTTGTTTCCAAATCTTCTGCAAATTCTTCGTCAGCGTTTGTAAAGACAAAAGAGCCTGATTCATCACCCAAAAGAGTATCTGACGTAAAAATGCTTACCTGATCCATTTCTGAACCGGGAAAATCTTCTGTTTCTGAGTTGCTTTTACTAAAGAAGAAAAAGCCAAAACCTCCGCCCACAGCAATCAGGACAAAAAAGATGGCAATAATTTTATTATTGCGACTGCGTTTTTCTTTCGCTATTACGTCATGCAGGTAATTGCTTAAAGGTGTTTTTTTATTGGTTTCCTGTTTTTTCATCGCTCCTGCTATTGAAGAAAATTATCAAAAGTAATACCCATATAGTATTGTGCTCCTATTCTGGGACCACCATATACAGGTTTGTAATTATTATTAAACAGATTTGCAGCACCCAATTTGATAATTGATTTTAAGGGTTTGGCTTCATAAAGAATAGCAATGTCTAATACCTGAAACGGATCAATTTCTCCTTGCCCATTGGGAGACTGAAAGGTATATCCTTCTGTCCAGCGAAATTTTGCACTAAATCCCAGACCCTGATAGACGTTTTTGTTACTTGCCATTAAATGGAAACTATTTCTTGGCGTATTAAAATCAGGGAAATAATTAGGGTTTTGGGCAATGGCCTCTTCGGCATCATAGACGATATAGCTATAATTCCCTTCCAGCTTGTATCCTTTTCTGGAAAGATAAGTAAGTCCCAATCCTGCCCCGGTAGAAGTTACTTCTCCATCGATATTGCTGAGCGTCAGAAACGGGATATTAGCCTGAAGACTGTAGGATAAAATATTGGCGGTGAAATTTTGGTAAATATTGTGGTAAATATTGGCATCCACCATTAACCGGTTTTGTATCAGACCTTTATACCCCAACTCAAAAGTGGTGATCTGCTCCTGCTGTAAATACTCGATATTTGCCAATTCCAATAAAGAAGGATCTGTTCCTCCGGCTTGCATAAAAGCCTGAAGAGAAGGAATCGTAACCAATTGGCTGTGAATCTCTTTACCTGTAAATTCCTCGCCATTGGCGTTGACATAGGTATAATTATTTATATTATCCTCAATATTTCCCAGGTAAATCAGCGGACCAGCATTAAAGGCTACATAGGTATCCTGATTGGCAGGGTTGCGAAATCCGGTTTGCGCTGAGAGTCGGAAATTGTGCTGACGGGTTTTTCCCAGGCTCAATACGCTGGAAAGTCTGGGGGTAAATCTTCCTTTAAAGTTTTTGAATTGCTGATCATAGCGAATAGAACCACGTAAATTCAGATGTTCGTCAAATAGTTTTTTACCCGCCTGCACATACGCCCCAAGTTCTGTTACAGGAATAGGAGCATTAAATCCACGAATTCCATCATTATACACATGACCGTCTGAACTCAGCAAATAACGGCGTAAGGCTCCACCCGCCTGAAGTTCCATAAAAGGAATCTCTTTCTGGAAGTTATAATTTCCTTCTGTATGCCATAAATTTGATTTATAAACAACTCCCGAACCGCCTGGCTGATCAATCGGAGTACTGATGGTTTGGCTACGAAGCTGTTGGAAGATATCGCTATCTGCGCCTGGGATATCCCTGTCTGCAAAAAGGCGGGCAGCATCATGATCTCCCGCATTAATCCCCGGCACTTCTCCTCTCATTGCTGCCCCATAATCTTCTCCCCATAAATTACCTGGCTTCAAACCTTCCTGAATAATCGCGCCTGCTGCCAATACAGAATATCCGTCTCCAGGTGATCCCTGTGCGAAATAGGAACGCACAAAGAAGTTGCTACCTTTTAGTTCCAGTTTGTGATAATGGGTTTGAAAATTGGCAAATGGATAAAAGTTTTCATACCGTATAATCGCGTCTGACTGCGCAAAACGGAAGTCATATATTGCCTCCATATTCTTTGTTGGGCGATAATGAACGGAAGATTGAATATGAAATGTATTGACTTTATAATCTACCAGATCTTTTTCAGCAAATCCGGTGCGATTGACGACAATTTGCTGCCCATCTCCCAAAGAAACAGGTACTGCAATATCATCTCCATAAATGTTCACTGCATTATAGTTAGGATCATTGCGAAGGGTTTGAAGGAGCTGATCCTTTTGATGTATAGTCTGGTTCGTAATCAGGTAACCTTCATCATCCGCCACCCAATCCATCGCATCCAGAAAGGTAAGATTTACTTTAAAGGCCCATTTCTCATTGAAAGACCGTGCATAGCGAATGCCAATATCTGTAAAAGGATGAGCGATTTCACCACGTTGTTTACTAACTCCCTGTTTGGCATAAGCACTGAGTCCCTGATATTCAAAAGGATTTTTGGACGTCATATTCAAAATTCCATTGAAAGCATTGGCACCATATAAAGCAGAACCTGGTCCAGGGACAACTTCGATACTTTGGATATCCAGTTCAGATCCTCTCAAGGTACTTCCAATTGCGTAATTGATACTTGGCCCATTGATATCCATTCCGTCAATAAAGCGGACAAAACGCCAGTTCTGGACATTGGCAAACCCTCGTGTATTAATCGAATTATACATGAGGCTACTTTGGTAGAGATTTACCCCTTTGAGATAGGCTACTCCTGTATAAAAATCAGGGGAAGGATTCTGGCGAATATCTACGAGCCCCATTTTTTCAATAGAAACTGGTGCTTCCAGGATACGCTCCTCAATTCGGGAAGCAGCTACCACAATTTCCTGACCCAGTGAAGGCACAGCTTGCATAGGTACCGCGAAATACATACTGTCCTGAAGTACCTCCAATTCCTGGCTTAAATAG
>JAGQVA010000371.1 GCA_020438265.1 Bacteroidota bacterium | reverse complement strand
AAAGTCAATTAATAACCTCAAACTGATATTCTCCAGATGTGAGTTCAAAAACCAACCTTTCATTCTCCTGAGTCTGAAATGTAACTCCTTTAGCTTTTTTTACCTTTTTCCCGCTTTCGCTGACTTGTTTCAAAGCCCCTGCTGGTAATTCCAGTTTTGCGGTTGTATTAGGAGGAATTGTCAGATTATATATCGTCTTTCCTTCCTCAACCCGCCATTCACTCTCAATCTTCCCATACATAGATTCATAATACCCTTTGGCCCAGGTCATTTTTCCTGTAGGATCGGGAGTCGGACGAAGAATAAAATGTTTAAAGCCAGGATGTGCAGGATCTCTCTGAATTCCCAGAGAATATTCATACATCCATGCCGCAACGGCTCCAAATGCATAATGATTAAAGGAATTCATGCTATTATTTCCTCCAAATCCAGCTTCGTTGGTATAAGAATTTAGCCTTTCCCAAATAGTTGTTGCTCCATTCACTACCGGATACAACCATGAAGGATAGGTTTCCTGCTGGAGCATCTGATAAGCCAGATCATCACGACCATTTTCCGACAATGCCCTGGAAATAGATGCTGTGCCAATAAAACCCGTCATAAGTGAATTAGGAGGATGAACTGCGCCCTGATCATCAGTATTTTCGCGGGTAATGGTCCCTACAAAATTTTCCATGAATGCTTCTTTATGTTGAGGCTCAATCAGATCAAAACCCAGCGGAATCGCATAAGAAGCCTGGGTGTCCATCGGTTTGCCTTTCTCAGGAGGAGTAGAAGGAGGACCAAATGAAGCTACTGCTACTCCGGAATGCACTGTCTGCATGGTTTTCTTATCCACATAAGTCTCATTGAGGAATTTCTTACGCTCCCCGAATCGTTTTTGGAATGAAGCTGCATCATTAGAATAACCTAATATTTCCGCTATCTGAGCCATGATTTCCAGGCAATAGGCATGATAAGCGCCCCAAAGTAGCGTATTATCATTTTTTCCGTTTTCAGGACTTAACCAGTCTCCCAGAGGCCCTTCTTTGAGGAAGCCATTCTCGTCAATTTGTTTATCCAGAAAACTGATGTAATCTTTCATGGCTGAATAATGCTCCTGAAGCAGGCTCTTATCACCGTATTGCTGATAGGTTTCCCACGCTACGATAATACCTGCACTGCCCCAAAGTGTCCCTCCGAATCCATTACCAATGGGCGCTACATCCGAAAAACGGCCATCTGCCCTCTGCATATCTCTCATGGCGCGAAGATGTCTCTTGAGGAATAAATTGGCGTTGGCAAGATAGGTGGAAGCACGGGCGAAGACATTGATATCTCCATTCCAGCCCATGCGCTCATTTCTCGCCGGTGTATCAGTCGGGATGGCCAGAAAATTTCCTCGCAATGACCAGGTAATATTTTCCCAAAGGCGATTGACCAGTGCATTGGAGGACGCATATTGAGAGGATAATTCATGAACAGAACTCAACACTTTTACCTGCACCTTCTCCAATGGGAGGGCTTCGTCCACACCAGAAATTTCCAGAAATCTGAATCCATGAAAGGTAAAACGCGGTTGAATGGTTTCTCCTCCGCCTTTGGTAATGTAAATATCCTGTGTCAGCGCAGCGCGAATATTTTCCAGCATGATCATCCCTGTATTGCCTTTATATTCAGGCAAATTGGGGTATTTGACTTCTGCATATCGAAGGCGGATGGTTTTGCCTTTTGCTGTATGATCGAGCTGAATACTGGGAAAACCAACCATATTCTGCCCCATATCATAGATAAATACACCAGGACGAACTTCCTCGACACTTTTGGCAGTCATGGTTTTGACGATTTTTACATTTTCGCCAATCTGAGCAGTGATTTCCTGCTTGTCATAGGGTAGGGGAATGGTTCTGCCTGCGAAATCGGTAAAACTGCCTTTGATGGCTGTTCCTTCCAGAGGAACCGCAACAGTGGGTTTCCAGCCTTGTTCCTTGAAACCAGATTGTGTCCATCCCTGAATAGCAGCTTCTTTGGTTGCGTCATAGACTTCTCCCTGAAAAAAGCTGCCGTATCTGATGGGCCCTTCTGTATAGATTTTCCATTTCTCAGGATTTGAAGTGATAACTTCCTGACTGCCATCTGAATAAGTGATTACCAGTTTGCAAAGCAAAGATTGACGATCCCCAAAGAAATTCCAGTTTTCTCCCCGAAAGGTAATATTTCCACTCCACCAGCCTTCACTCAGCCAGGCGCCCAAGGCGTTATTTTTTCCCTGTTCGATGAAATCAATGACATCATAAGTCTGGTAAAAATGTGTTTTGTTGTACTGAGTCAGACCAGGGTTGAAATAATCTTCCCCAACGCGTTTGCCATTGAGATACATTTCATAAATGCCGCGTGCGGTAACGTACAGACGGGCTTTTTGTATCGTGCGGTTTGCGGTTTGAAACTCTGTCCGCAGCATAGGTGCCGCATTTTTGCTGGGATTTGCAGTTATAAGTGTACCATCTGGCTGTCCTTCTACCTGATAAGATTGATTGGAGATTGTAAGTGAAGGAGAAGCGGGTTGGCTTTTGTTAAAAATCGTCTGGGCATTTGTCAGATCTTCGGAAAATATGACATTGGATGGCTGGCGAAAATGTCTGACTCGTACATTTGAAAATGCTGCTTTCTGATTGGCCGGAACAGAAAATCCAATATCGGCCAAAAGCGGGAAACAAATAAAATCACCTCCCGATCCATAAGGATTCAGATTCACACCTTTGGGAGCAAAAGGAGACGGAATATCCGATTTGGGGGTGATTAGATTGGCTCTGTCTTTTCCATCGAGATAGATTTCAACCACTCCAAAAATAGATTCCAGGTAGAATTGATGGTTGTCGTACTTATTAGAATGATTGATCAATCCTTTAGAGATATCCAGTGTCTTAAAAGGAAGATCTTTTTTATCGTCAGGTGTATATCCAACCCGGTAAATATGTAATTGGGCGTTTCCTTCCTCCTCTGTTTTCAGTCCTGAAATATCCAGTTCCAAAGCAATATAACTCTCATTGACCTTATTTTCCATTCCCAACAAATTCAGGTCTTTTTCCATCAGACGTGAATCATTGGCACCAAAAACGAATGCTGCGCGGGTAGATTGAGATGCTTCATCAAGTTTAATGTCATATTCAAATCTGAATACCGACAAAGCATGTGATTGCAAAACCATATCAGCATCTGCACCTCCAATCCAGGTTGCACCATCCCATGCAGAAAGATTGGAATTGGAATTCATCAAACCCGTTTCAAACCAGGAAGTAGCGGAGCTAATCTGATTATCCTGGTCCCAAATCGTCAAATTCCAGGTGTATTTTGTGGTCGGTTGTAAGGGTTCACCCAAATAGGGAATATTCAATGATTCACCTGAATTTACTTTTTCAGAATCCCAAATGATTTTTTTTGCTTCATTCTCAAGGATGATGCGATAAGCAGTCTGGGAATGTCCCCTTTTTTGATCATCGGCCTGTACTTGCCAACTGAATCCGGGGGCTGCCAAGTCTATACCCAAAGGTTGGGTTTGGTAATTCGTTTTCAGATGAACGGGATGAATAGATGCCTTCAGAAAAGTAAAAGACAGTGAGAAGAGGAAAATCAGAGGGAAAATCGGGTTTTTCATCAGAATGTGGGTTTGGGAATCTAACAATAGAATAAAACACAGAGCATCCGAAGATGCCCCATGTCAATAATGAAGTTATGAATATAAAGAATTATGAATCAAATTATCTTCCCTGACTGCCTTGCACCACTTTCAGTAACTCCTGATCAGGATGATAGCGGAGTTTGCATTCATTATCAAACATCATTGTAGCACCATTTTTCTCAGAGTATTTTTCCCATTTAGGTAAATCCTTTTGATTAGGGTCGCCAAATCGTGCAAAATTGATCCATGACTGACTGACTATCTGCGCCAAAGCTTCTGCTTCAACCGTTCCTCCTGTCATTTCTTTGCACCGTTTGATATTATTAAATACAAAAGGCAATTCCATACAATGAAGGGCTTTATATTTACCATCCATCACAGGTGATTGCCAGGTGAAAAGATACATGTAAACGGGTGCTCCTCCATTCAGCGCTGATTTTGTATTTGCCTGAAAAACCGAACCCGGGCGGAAAAGAAGATCAATATCAATCAAATCCGAAGGCATTTTGGCGTCAGGGTAAGCTTTTTTCGCTGCGGCAATATAATCGTCTGCTTTTTCCTTATACTGGTTTTTGATGTATTCTTCGATTTGAGGCATTGAGGCATGGGTAAGACCCGCTCTCATGGAAGGCATAAATTCGTTTTTAACAGTTCCAATCATCAATGGAACATCCTTTGACAAAGCCAGCGCCTCTTTGGCATGCATCTGATAAGGCAAAACATTTCCATCAACGCTTGGACCCCAGTTCAGACCAAAAGCTGACAGGGTTTTTCCTTCGGCTCTCAATTTTTCTCCGACCGTAGCAAGTGCTTTTTGGCCCGCCTGAGCCAACACATCAAAAGGAACTTCCTGAATCTGATCAACCTTTTTTGCACTGATTCCCAGTTCTTTTAACACTTCTTTGGCTACAGCCTGAGTGGTTTGTTTTTCCAGAATCCCGGAACGAAAAGCACCGCTTTGATTAATGGCTTTATGAAAAAGTCCTTTCGCAGAAGGCATAGCCATCAGGGTATTCACTTTGGCTCCGCCACCAGACTGTCCAAAAATGGTAACATTATCAGGATCTCCTCCAAAATTGGAGATATTATCACGCACCCATTCCAGCGCCATGCGCATATCCACGATGCTGTTATTCGCCGAAGATTTGTACTTTTCTCCATAAGCAGAAAGATCCAGAAAACCCAGAATGTTTAACCGGTGGTTGATCGACACAACCACAACATCTCCTTTTTTTGCCAGATTTTCTCCGTGGTAAGAAGGCAATTCCTGCGAAGAACCCGCAGTAAATCCTCCTCCGTGAATCCAGAACATAACCGGGCGTTTTTTTCCGTCATTGATGCCGGGCGTCCAGACATTGAGCACGAGGCAGTTTTCACTATCATAACCCCAGTCGTGGTTGAAGACAAATTCGCTTTCATCCATGACAGAGGTGGTAGGAGTGAGCAAAGGAGCAACCGGCCCCCAGCTCAAAGAGCTTCGCACGCCTTCCCAGGATTTGGGTTTGGTAGCGGTTTCAAAACGTTTGGCTTCGCCATAAGGAATGCCTTTGTAAGTGAATATACCATTACTGATAAATCCTCTGACTTTCCCGTATTCGGTATCTGTAACGGCGATTTTTTCTCCGGTTTGTAGCTGACCGAAAAGGGCGATGCTGCTCATAAAAATCATGCTAAGTAGTATAGTCGCTTTTTTCATGTAGGTAGTTTTATTTTTTAAATAAAGGAAGTAGTGAAGAACATGTAATTATTATTGTATCACAGTGATACAATAATAATTAATCTTATTTACGATTCCTATTTTAATGTTGGAGAATTTTCCTGATCAGATTAAATGGGAAAAAATGAAGGGCTACCAGTGGTCCCAAACTTATGATTTGAACCACCAGTGGGAACAAAACAATTAATCCCTTCTAGGTCAGAAAATGGTAGGTTAATAAGCAATATGTTGTCCACCTGAGCGAAGTCAGCGAAGCGAAGGGCCTTAGTATTGAAAAACGCTCTCGTCTATTAAGAC
>JAGQVA010000370.1 GCA_020438265.1 Bacteroidota bacterium | reverse complement strand
GCTTTTGGCTGTTGGCTTTTGGCCTTGGGCAAAATCAGAAGCCAAAGGCCAAAGGCCAAAAGCCAAAGGCCAAAAGCCAAAAGCCAAAAGCCAAAAGCCAAAGGCCAAAGGCCAAAAGCCAATAGCCCTATTTTACCCCCAAAGCAGCCATAATCTCTTTATTCTTCATAATAACTACCTTTTTGCCAGTCAAATTGAGCAATTGTTGTTCTAAGGGAGTGATCGAATATTTGGTTTGAACATTGGTAACAAGTTCATATAAAATTTGTAAATCTTTTCCTGAAACGGCCTGAGGCGCCAGTTTGAGCTGTGCAATCATTTTTTGCTGCGCATTCTCCTTAAAAATAATGGGATCCGGACTATCCGGATTTTGTTCGATCAGACTCCCAAAACTGAGAAATACAGGAATAATCCCGTGTTCCCGGCAGCGGGAAATAAGTTCTGACCTGAAAAGATTATGCCTTGAATCCAGACCGCTGGAGGGAAGCCGACTGTAGACTTTCAGGGCCATGGCGCCTCTTTGTCTTCGGGAAAAAGTCGGTACAATCCCTTCGCCATCCGCATCCACGACCAGCAAAACTTTCCTTTGGGCAACTGTATCCCTGATTAGCATATTAAGCGCGGTATGATAACCGATATTATCTGCGATTCCTCCATCTATAATGTGAAGAAACCGAAACTCTGAATGGTAAGTGCTGATGAGTGTCGTATTGGAAATCGCTACGGGAAAACTTCCGCTCGCTTTAATTCCTACTGATAATGGAAGGGTATAAGGATCTACCGGTTCCGGAAAATTGTGTTTTCTCATGTAATGGGTATAGCCACTTATTTGGAAGGTATCGAGGATATTGGGTGCAAAAGGGAAGATATCCATACTTCTGAAAATCGTCCCATTGGCAACCACAAAAGGCAAAGTGGCAGTTCTGGTTGTATCATTTTTGTCGATAAACATATCGCCCAGTTGAATGGAGCGTGTCGATTTCCATCCGTATTTTTTTCGCCTTTCTTTGAGACCCAGTACCGATTTGTCAATGGATTTTTCCAGTGCGTCACCGTCATCCAGAAAGGAAAACCAGATAACCGGATTTACCCATGACCCCACAATGGGAGAGGTATAATTTTTACTGAGGGCTTTTTTGATTCGGTTGTCATAATAGGGTTTGAGGTGGAAAGTCTCTCCCGGATGGTAGGTTTGATGTTCGTACAAAGCCGAAACATAAGATCCTGCTGCAAAACCTCCCCCTGAGACGGTACTGAAATAATCTATTTCGTTAAGGATGCTGCGTTGCTGTCCAATATAAATATTATCCAGTTCAAGAAGGACACCCATCGCAAAATTATAAGCCCTTGAACCCCCTCCCGAAATTGCCATCGCAATAGCCACATCAGGATTTTGGTTGGGTCTTTCCTGGACAGACCTGTATTTTTGCACGTCAATAATGGGAGCTTCTTTTTGGATAAACTGATGGCGGTGCGTGTAAATTTTTGACTTACAGCCAAAACATAGCAGAATAGCCCCCAGGGCATAGCTTGTGATTTTGACTAAATATGTATGCATGTTGTTCATTATTTGATGGTGGCAATTGGCATTTGGGAATTGGCCTTTGTCGTTTCGATTAAATGTATATCAAAAACAGCCAAGAGCAAAAGGCCAACCCCCAATGGCTGATTAGTTACGAAAACGGATTCGCTTTTGGTAATAAACTTTGTTCCATATTGGAACATTTGCACGTTTCAAATTGGAACATAAAACACTGTTGGAACGAATTTTTTCATTTGCAAATTATTGATAATGAGATGTTTATGCTCGTGGAATATTTCTTGATATAACAGACAAAACCTCTGGTCCCATGCTTCATAATTATTTTAAAGTTATTCTGCGAAATCTGGTAAAAAAGAAACTTTTTACATTTATCAATGTTTTTGGCCTGGCAATCGGATTTGTTACCTGCCTGTTGATCTATCTTTATATCAACAACGAACTAAACTTTGATGGATTTCATCAACAGAAAGCCCAGATTTACCGCCTCAATGAAGTCCAAAGTTTTGACGGGATCACTCCCCAAAAAGTGGCTTTGTCCATGTTTCCTATGGGACCAACCCTGAAGGAGGAATTTCCCGAGATCAAAACCTATACGCGGTTTGTTTCCAGAGGAAATGTACCTATAAACAGAGGTGATCAGAGAATTTATCTGGATAAACTATATCTGGTAGATTCCATGTTGTATGACATTTTTGACTTTGAATTAAAATATGGAGATAAGGAAACGGCTTTAAAAGATCCCAATAGTATTTTGATTACGGAGGCTACTGCTGGTAAATTTTTTGACCAGGAAAATCCGATTGGAGAACAATTATTTTTTAATCAGGATGATACTACAGGACTGAAGATTACAGGAGTTCTATACGATATCCCAGCCCATTCTCATTTACAATTTGATGGTTTGATCTCAATGGGAACGATGGGTGCAGAGGGATATGAGAGGAATATGGGTAATTGGGGGGGGAACTGGCTGAATACATATCTGCTTTTGGAAGAAGGTACTGATATCAAAAACCTGGAATCAAAATTTCCCGCCTATGTCGAAAAATACATGAGGGAAGGAGCTACTGAATATTATCAATTGTACCTTCAGCCTTTGACAGATATTCATCTGGGTTCACAAGAAGTAACACATGACTATCAGAACTATGCAAAGTCAGATAGAGCTTATATTTATATTTTTAGTCTGCTGGCTATTTTTGTTCTGATTATTGCCGCAATTAATTTTATGAACCTTTCCACAGCAATTTCTACTTCCAGAGCACGTGAGGTGGGGGTACGTAAAACAATAGGAGCCAATAAGGCCCAGATTGCTGGTCAGTTTATAGGAGAGTCTGTTTTATTTTCTGTTTTTGCAGCTTTTTTGGCGGTTTTAATTGCGGAGCTTTGTCTGCCTTATCTGAATAATCTGATTGAGAGGGATATTCAGCTGGATCTGATTTCCAATTGGCCTTTGCTGTTGACAATTTTAGGAATTGCGGGATTGGTTGGAATCGCAGCCGGGTTATATCCTGCTTTTTTTATCTCTTCATTTGACCCGGTAAAGGCGTTAAAAGGCGAAATTTTATTGGGCCGCCATCGCGTTTCTGTTCAGGATTTTCTGGTAGTGGTACAATTTGCGATTTCGACTGGAATGGTGATCGGAACAACCCTGGTTTTGCAACAGTTGGATTTTATTCAAAATAAAGATCTCGGATTAAACAAAGATCAGGTTATGCTGTTGCCTATGGACAGGCATGTAAATGAAAACTATGAAGTTTTTCGCCAGGAAATTATGCAACTGGCTGGTGTGAAGGATGTTACTGCTTCATCACAAAGATTGGGGAATAATTTACACCAGTGGGGATTGACTGTCAAAGCTGATACGGCAGAGATCAGTATGGCTCCTTCACAGGTCAGTGTCGATTTTAATTTTGTCTCTTTTTATAATATAAAATTACTGGAAGGTCGTGAGTTTTCTAAGGAATTTGCCTCTGATCAGGGAAGTGCCTTTATCATTAACCAATCAATGGCTAAAAAGATGGGCTGGGACCAGCCTATTGGAAAGGGGATGAAACTATCGGGAAATGAAGAAATGGGATCAGTGATAGGATTGGTCGAAGATTTCAACTTTAATTCATTGCACCATAAAATACAACCACTGGCTATGAGTGTCCAGGGATGGGGATTTAGTGAAATATCTGTTCGAATGGATGCTGCCTCTCTAAGCCAAACTATCAGGGAAATCGAAGCCAAATGGCCAACTACCGGAACGGATCGCCCCTTTGAATATGAATTTCTGGATGAGCATTATAATGAATTATATAAGGGTGATCAGCAGGCTGCTAAAATTATGACGATTATTGGCGTGCTGACCATTTTGATTGCATGTCTGGGATTGCTGGGGCTGGCAACGGTTTCCATTGAAAAGAGAATTAAAGAGATTGGAATCAGAAAAGTTTTGGGCGCTTCTGTAACAAATCTGATGGTTTTATTGTCCTTAGGTATAACGCGATTGGTCCTTATTGCTTTTGTGATTGCGGTTCCTTTGTCTTATTATTTTATGAACGAATGGTTAAACGGATTTGCCTATCGGATTGAGATTTCTCCCTGGGTATTTGTAGGTGCAGGGGTAGTTTCTCTTTTGATTGCTCTGCTGACCATTACTTACCGAACTTATAAAGCTGTTTCTTCCAATCCTGTAGAATCACTGCGAACAGAATAGAGAGATAAAATGAAAAAAAGCTGATTTTCTTTCAACTTTTTACAAATGTAATTGTCTATTAACACATAGTCTCCCTCAAAAACACTTCTAAAAATATGCAACGCCTCATTAAAATACTTATACTCTCTCTGATTATTCATTTGGGCTTTCAACAAACCAGTTTGGCTTTAGAGCTTCAAAAAGATGTGGTAATAGAAAACCAGATGGACATAAAAAACTTTCAGGAAAAGCCGAAAAATAAAAAGGAAAAAACAGAAAGTGTTGAATCTCCCATACAGATTATGTTCAGAGATTTACTGGAATACCTTTACTTTCCAGGGGTTCCTGAAGGTGAAAAAAGCAAACCGGATTCAACCCAAAAAAGTTCTCCTGATAGTCAAAAGAAGAAAAACTAAGACATATATGTTCACTGGTTGAACATTTTTAAGATACTCTGATAGAGCTGTAAAAAAAGGGGTTCGGGAAAGTCCGGACCCCTTTTTAGTTGATATGATATGCACCCTTAAGTGGGTATGTTAGAACTGACCAATATGGTCATGAATGCAAGGGACAAGTAAAGATATTAGGGTTTAGATAACAAGGGAAAGAAATAAGCTCGCAATTATGCCCATGATAGGTTGCAATTTTCACCATATCGGGAGATAATTATTCTGCGTAGAAAGCTGATTTTATATGTGAGAAAATGATTTTAGATTCGCTCTTTTCTTTAGGAGAAATCTTTAGATCTAAATTGTGGATATGAAAAAAGGAATATTATCATTGATTCTGTGGGTTTTGGCTGTTTCTGGCGTAATGGGTCAAAATGATTCTAATAAAGCTTGGGAAAGACGCCGTATTGACGCCTGGATAAGTACGATGGGAGGAGAGACATTTGAAGGGCAAATTCTCGCGGCAAATGATAATCAATTCGCAATATGGTCCAGTAAGGATACTTTTAATCTGGATATGGCTAGGGAAAAAGTAATCATTATCCATCCTGAAGATATTTCTTTGATTCGTCTAAGACGCAAGACACAGGTTTGGCGAGGAGTAGGAATTGGTGCCGGGATAGGAATTACTTCAGGTGCCGTTGTAGGAGCCGCTTCTGAACCGGGCTTTTTGGGGCGAGCTTTTAATATCATTTTTGGAGGAATAGTTGTCGGAGTTCCCGGGACGATTGTCGGTGGTTTGGCAGGTGCTTCCAAACGGGTCAACGAAGATATCAATATTGGCGGAGATCCAGACCTTTATCTTGAGATTTTGTCGGTTATTCAAAAACGATTTGCTTTGAAGGATGCTGAAGTATTAGCTCAGTTAACCGATTCAACCTTTGAAGATACAGGAGATGAGCCTATTCAGGGAACGCCTCCGGAAAATTCTTTCGATTCTTTTCGCCTGCATATTGGAGGAGGAATAGGATTAAATGTTACCGGATTGGGAAATCATTC
>JAGQVA010000369.1 GCA_020438265.1 Bacteroidota bacterium | reverse complement strand
AAACAACAGGAAAAGGCGCGTATTGCAGAGGTCAAAATAGAAGAACAACAAAAAGGATTAAAAGCCATTATTTTTGCGCAGGAGGAAGAAAGAAAACGAATTGCCAAGGATCTTCACGACGGAATTGTTCAGCAATTGGGCGGGTTGAAACTGGGGTTGCAAAAGGTCTTTTCTCAAGAAGAAAACCCCGAAGCCGGGAAAATGATGGCATTACTGGACGATTCAACTCAGGAGTTACGGGAACTGTCTCATCAGATGATGCCGCATGCTTTGAGCGAATTTGGGCTGATACCAGCGATTGAAGACATGCTGGATAAAAGCCTGGGCCATTCAGAAATGATCTATCAGTTTGAGACATTTGGTATTTCAGATCAGCAGCGGTTTGAAGAATCTGTGGAAATCAGTTTGTACCGCATCGTCCAGGAGCTTATCAATAATGTGATCAAACACAGTGGAGCATCAAGAGTACATATTCAATTGATGAAAACAGGGCCAAATCTCACACTGATTGTAGAAGATAATGGACAGGGATTTCAACCAAAATCTACGAAAACCGGGATCGGATTGATGAATATCTCCAGCAGACTCGAAACCATTGATGGAAAAGTGAATTTTGAACCCAGTCCGGAAGGAGGGACGCTGGCCATTGTAAAAATACCCATAAAATAATGATCAAACTATTACTCGCCGACGACCACAAAATCATCACTCAGGGGATTTCCAACCTTTTGGCTTCTGAAACGAATTTACACATCGCTGCAGTTTGTGAAAACGGGTGGGAAGTATTAGAGCATTTAAAACTCATTCAGGTAGATCTGGTGCTTATGGACATTGAAATGCCTTTATTAAATGGCCTGGAATGCGCAGAGAAAATCCTTGCAATCTATCCCGATAAAAAGATTGCCATGCTTACCATGCATCGTGAAAAGGCATTGATACGAAAGCTCATAGCAATGGGAGTTAAAGGGTATTTTTTAAAAACCATTGAAAAAACAGAACTGATCCACGGAATAAATATGATTTGTCAGGGAGGAGAATACTTTCCCGCTGACGTTACCAAAACCCTTCTTCAGGAAGATCCCAAACCTGCCACGCCCTCTACAGACCCTCGTATTGCAGAGCTTTCTGAGCGGGAACTCGAAATTCTCAAACATGTAGCCATGGGTATGGCCAATAAAGAAATTGCGGAGAAACTTTTTATCAGCCACAGGACGGTAGACACCCACCGGACGAATCTCATGCGCAAACTCGACATTCATAATATTGCGGGGTTGATAAGATTTGCTTTTGTGAATGGGCTGGTAGAGTAGAGATATACGATTTTTGTTTAGCCCCCTTGGCGCCGCTTTAAAAAACGGCGCAATACACCAAACCCTTGCATTTTTGCCAATGTATGATACGATTATCTATGGGATAGATAGCAACACATTCCGCAGAATGACAAGGACCATATCATTGCGCCGTTTTTTAAAGCGGCGCAATGATAATAATTACGGTAAATCCCGTACCCCATTACGGAATATACGCGATACCCGCGCCAGGCACTCAGGCCTAGTTTTGTAACGATGACTTTTGATACCTTAAGCAGCCAAAAGATATCTTACAGAGCAGGTTTCCTGATTATTGCTTTAAGGTTGGTCATCGACCAGGGAATACCTGCTCTTTTAAAACCTTAAAGCGATGAAACATTTATTAAAACTCATTCCCCTTTTTCTTCTCACCACGATTGTATGCAGCAGTCAGTCTCTTATTGGGCAATCCCTGAAAGAGAAAATGAAAAACAAACTACAAAAAGACAATTCTGAAATCTATGAATGCGGGTATGTGTATAATCCCGGATTAAAAGATAAGCTCAATCCGATGAAAGCTCTACAAAAAGGTCTGGGTAATGGCGTAACGGATGGCAATAACTCCAATCTGGGTGCAGCAGCTATCTCCGTTTTTTACCAGGCACATCTCCATCCCCAGAGCATTATGCGGTATCCGACTGAAACCCCGGGCTGGGAGACCTGTGGAGATGCTGTGTTTGCAGGGCTTACCAATCGCAGTGGAATAGGACTTAGCTCCACAGATGGGCAGTTTCTGGTGGATGGAGAAGAAATCCCCTATGCAGGAATTGGCACTTTTTTTCACGGTTTTTCTCCCGATAACAGAAGCACAAAACAGGTGAAAATCACAAGTAGCAATGGAAATATGGTCGAAGTAGAGGTAAAGCCAGGCGCACCTTTGGAAATTGTCAGTATTAATGGCCAGGCAAAAGGCGAGGAGATTATCATTGACGGAACTGAAGATGTGACAATTGAACTGGCAAATGGAGATGCTGATCCAAATTCGAGATTACATGTACAGCTGATTTGCCGTCTGGTAAGTACTCCTGTAATCTATGATGTCATTGTCACCAAACCGAAAAACACGATTTATATTCCCAAAGAAGCTTTTAAAAACTTTGAAGGTTCGCCTTCTCCATTCTCAAAAGAAAACACACTGATTGTCAACCGTGTAACGGAAAAAATCATCGACGAAACTGATGCAGGAGCTATTCGAACCCTGAGCGCTTATATGGACTGGACGCCTGTAACCATGGGAGGAGATATTGCCAAAGGAAGCATTATGACCAGCGGTTTTGACGAGTCGAAAAATACTTCCATTAAAATCGAACTTGCTACTCAGGGAGAATACAATTTTACTGGTCAAAAAGACGGACCATTTATTTCCCCACCAGTAAAACTAATGAAAAAGGTCGCCATTGCTTCATTTGTCGTGCGGGGAAATCTGGAAGATAAAAAGACAGAAACCAGTGTGCAGGGAAACTATGTCGTAACCAATCAAATGACCAAGTGGTTTCCGGAGCTTTCAGACGCAACCTGGCAAAAGCTGGCAGATCAGATGTATGGAGAACTGGAAACCAAACTGGCAAATGAAATGGGGCTGGAAATTGTTCCCCTTAATCAGGTGGTCAATTCTGCTGCTTACAAACATGCCAAAACCATTCAGGATGGAGCAACCAAAACCTTTGTCGAAGTAGGTGCTGGCGGAAGCAAAAGAATTCTTACTTCTTCATCAGTTGACTTCTGGAAAGACCTCAGCATTACCTTTCCCGGGGATTTTGTCAGCGAAAGGATTGTAAAAGAACTGGACGTAGACGCAGTGTTGGCTATAACTTTTGACCTGAATTTTAATTTTGAGACAGAAGGCCTTGATCCAAAAGTCAGTATCGTTGCATTTGCCCCCAATGTCAGTTATAAAACTGCTGCCAAATACTTTTCCATGACTGCACAGACTCAGGCCAAATCTCTTGACGAAAGCCGAAATTATACCGGAGGCGTAGAAAATGTCATTTATCAGATGATTAAGGCAAACGCCTTTCATGACGGATTGATCAAAGCTCTGAAGGAGCTTTCCCGGCAGGAAGATCAATACCCTGTTTATGAAGCCCTTTGGAAAGCAAAGTTTTAAATCAATCGCAAACCAGGACAGGGTCGAAAAATTTTGCGATCCGATCCTGGTTTGCCTCACTTTTTTTCATTCGCCCCTCAAAACAACCCATCCATTCATAAAAAATCACCTTTCACCCACACAATCTTACTTTAGAGGATTTATTTTTTGGTAAGAAAAATTTCGAGGAATGATTTTTGATTTTACCTGAAGATAAAAGTCTTTTATATATTATATGTCTGGATATTTGACTAATCTTGCTACTTCCGGAGAAAAAAAAGTGAACACACTCCGAGAGTTGGAACCTCATGTCGACATCTTTAATATAGAAAGTGCCGATAAGAAAAAAGCATCCCTACCCGTAGAAATTCTCACCTATACCATTTTCGGGTTATTATTTATGGGCATTTTTATCACTTTTTCAGGTAAACCAGTCATATATTCTCAGATTATCCTCCTATTGGCCGGATTCATTGCCCCCTTCTATTTGCCTTATATCTTTTGTTTTATGAGATATTTGAAAAAGGACAAACAAACTGAAATCGAAGTTGACCGCAAACACGGACTGATCAAGTATTTTAATCCTGATTCCAATAAAAATCTTCTTTTTCATCAGTCTCAGGTAGAAAAATGTATTATCCACCAAAGTCTTTTCATGCCATTGAACCTCGATTATATTGTCTTATATCTGAAAGGAGGGGAAACGATTTGTTTTTCCAGCCTGGTGATCGCCCCCACAGATTTTGTCAGAAGATCTACGCTTCCTTATTCAACCAGGGGCAAATTATTTAATCTGATTCCTGCCAGCTAAAAAACAGATACATACGCTATTTTGCCTATTCGAAGATTTTCCTGACAAGGAAAGAATCCCATATTTCTTACATTCAGATATTTCCCAAAAAATTAAAAATTGGGAGAATTTCTTGTCATTTTCTAAAAAAAAATTAATTTAGATGCGGAATTCTGATGTAAAACCTCAACCTATATAACTACTAAAACTATAAACAAATTTACTATCCACTCTACCAAAATTTTTCAACCTTAATCAAAATTATTTTATGCGACTCCCAATTATTACAGCATTCTGTATGTTGGTAGGTAGTGCGCTGTTCGCTCAGCCCATTACTACCTTCCCCTATGTCCAGGACTTTGAAACTTTTCCGGTTTCCAGTCAGGGATTAATCACCGAACCGAATCCAAATGCTTTCCCAACTGGCTGGGTTAATGCTACCACTGAGGATGATGCCCAGGACTGGTATGCGGTAACCGGAAGTACGCCTTCAGGAAACACAGGTCCTACCGGTGACCATACATCTGGTTCAGGTGTGTATTTGTATGTGGAAGACTCCGGAGCTGGAGCAAATAATGACTCTGTCATTTTGTTCACTCCTTTTTTTAACATTTCAACCCTGGCTAATCCTGCCCTGACCTTCTACGCCCATAGTAATGCGAATACTGCTGGTGCTGCTTTTGGTGGCGATAGTAGCCTTAACCACATGTTTGTCGATTATTTCGATGGAGCGGCGTGGCATCGTCTGGATTCTATTGGAGCCCTTCAGTCCGGCTGGACTTTGAGGCTCATTCAGCTTGATGCTCTGCCTCCTATTTTCAGACTCCGTTTTGTGGTAAACAATAACAACTTTGGTGATTTCATCCATGACATTGCTATTGATGATTTCTCTGTATTTGATTTACCAATTATTGATGGAGAGTTAACCTTTGGAGGTTTATCCATGGTACTGCCTAACACTTATACGCTGGCACCGGTATCTCAAAGTCCTCTTTATCAGGTAGTTGCTGGTATCAGGAATAATGGATTGACAACTCTCACTGATGTGAAAATTATCGCTGAATACAATTCTGTCAGTGATACAATTTCTTTCGACTCTTTACCTTCATTTACGCCTGCTGCTGCTATTTTTGGCTCAGTAAACGCTATTGACGCTGGCCCAGTGAATTTGACTCTCACAGCTGCTGAAATGGACACTATTGCCAATAATACCCTGGCTGTAGGTATCAATGATTCCACATTTGCCCGTGATGACAGTGTTGCATCAGGAGGATTAGGATTTACCGGTGGAACAGGAATTTTTGGAAACATGTTTGAACTGACTCAACCAGATGAGTTGACTTCTATTTCATTCTTCCTCCAGTCTTCTACCCTTGGAGATACCATGAGAATTTTACTCTATGGTTTTGGTAATGACGTAGCTGGTTTCCCCGACACTACTGCGGTTATGGATT
>JAGQVA010000035.1 GCA_020438265.1 Bacteroidota bacterium | reverse complement strand
CATCCCAATAATGGTTCCTATTCCTAAGGGCATAATAAATAAGTGTTTGTGGTTAAAAATGAAGGGAAAGCAATTTGACTAAGTGCCAAATAGGCTATAACCGCTTTAAACCACTAACACGCACGTTTCATTCTGTAACAGCCAGGTTACACGGCTTTATTTTTTAGCCTTTTTTATACTCTGAAGGCGCATTTCCATACTTCTCCTTGAAGCATTTTGCAAAGTATGACAGGTTATTAAACCCTACCTGATAGGCTATTTGGGAGATAGAGTCAGCTTGATTGACAATTAATTTTTCGGCTTTTTCCAACCGGAAGCTTCGAATAAAATCTGTCGCGCTCAGACCCGTAATCGCTTTTAATTTTCGATGTAATTGAACCCGACTCATTCCCATGTGATCGGCAAAATCATTTACACTAAATTCCGGATTGGAATAGGACACTTCAAGGATACCAATCACCTTTTTAATAAACTTATCCTCAGCACTATCTATCTTTAATCCTTCTGAAGCAACCCAGATCGTTTGACTAAAACGCTTTTGTAATTTTCTGCGCTGATCAACCAGATTCAGGCTTCGAATCATTAATTCCTGATTATGAAAGGGTTTTGCCAAATAATCATCCGCTCCGGTTTGTAGTCCTTCCATGCGACTTTCAATATCTACTTTAGCGGTAAGGAGAATGACGGGAATATGATCAGTGAGAATATTGGATTTTAATTCCTGACAGAGGCTAACCCCATCCATGTTGGGCATCATGACATCAGAGATAATCAAGTCTGGCATGATTTCAAGCGCATGATTCAGGCCTTCTTCTCCATCTTTTGCTTCTACAATCTGAAATTGCGAATCTAATTGCTGGCGAATATAAGCCCTGACTTCATCGTGATCTTCTACAATCAATAGTTTAGGCAGCTCTTTTTCAGCAGGATTAGAGCCAAGGGATTCTTGTTCTGGTAGGTTTCGATCTAAAAATTGCCGAAAAAAATAATTCCCATTCAATTGAATTTCGGGAAGATCTGTCAAATCTGTATCAACCTGTTCTACGGGTAATTCTACCCTAAAAACAGTTCCGGTTTCTTCCTTACTTTCTACTGAGATTTGCCCATGTTGCAATTCAACCAATTCCTTAACCAAAGCCAATCCAATCCCGCTTCCTTGCGCTTGAGAATAATCAGGTTGATAAAACCGGTCAAATATATTTGCCTGTTCTTCCTGAGGAATGACACTGCCATTATTGAAAACCTGAATGAATAACATTCCTTCCTTAAGGCCAGTCTCAAGCTTAACATGTCCTCCTACAGGGCTAAATTTCAGCGCATTAGAAAGTAAATTGACAACTACTTTCTCCAGTTTATCATGATCAAAAAAGGTGAAAAAGGATTCTTCCGAGCTGATAATCTGATAAGTAATATTCTTTTGCTCTGCCAAAGATTTAAAATTTGCTGCAATCAGTTTGATAAAACCAATCATGTCTCCCGGTTCAGGCCTTAATTTTAAATAACCAGATTCAAGCTTCGCAAGATCAAGCATTTGATTTACCAATTGAAGAAGGCGGTCAGCATTTTGATACATATTGATATAGGTTGCTTCTTCTTTGCCTCCTCTTTCACTTATGATAAGGTCTTCCAAAGGGGATTTGATGAGGGTTAATGGCGTGCGAAACTCATGAGAGATATTGGTAAATAATCGCGATTTAGCCTTATCCAGTTCGGTCAGCCTTAGGTTTTCGGCCTGAGCAAAAGCTCTTTTTTTCTGTCCCCTGTACCAAATCAGAAAACTAAATAATCCAATAAGTAATATACCGACGAATAAACCTGCACTGATTTGGGTTTGCTGTAATTTCTCCTGAAGTAATTCTTTCTCTCTTTCCTCTTTCGCTGCTCTTTCTTTTTGCAGGGCTAGTTCTCCTTCCAGTTTTCCGATGCTTTTTAAGTTTTTGTCGCTAAAAAGCGAGTCCATAACTTCATGGTAATCAATCAAATGAGAATAAGCCAATTCGTAATTCCCTACCTTTGCATATAATTGGGCAAGCGCATCGTGAATTTTTTTGCTCATATCAGAAAACCCGGTTTCTCGTTCATCCGCTTTTCTCATCCATTCTATTGCCTCGGGATATTTTTTTTGTTTCAGCTTAATCGAACCGAGGTTATAATAGGTAGTGGAGCTTATAAGATCCGGGTTTCCATTAGCCATATTTATCACCTCATGGAGATATTCAGAAGCTTTTTCATATTCTTCCAGGGCTATGGAAACAGATCCCAAATTTCCCAGGGCAATTTTAAGACCTCTGGTATGATTGAATCTTTTCAGATACTTTCTTGCAATCTCATACGCTTTAATCGCCTCTGGATAATTTCCTTCCTGAAGGTGATATATTCTTCCCAAATTCAAATGAGTGCCTGCCCAGCCTATACTATCTCCAAACTCCAGGGCATAACCAATCGCTTTTAATGTGTGAATTTTTGCCTGCTCGGTTTCTTCCATATCAGAATACACAGATCCGATATTGGAATGTATATAATAAATGGCATCGGTCCTTTCTGGTAATTTATCGTAAATCTGGTTGGCTTTCAGGAGGGTGTCAATGGCCATTTGATAAGCACCTTGACCTGCAAAAACCAGAGCCAGATTAAGTAAATTGCTGATGTAATGGTCCAGTTCCTCTATTTCACGAAATAACTCCGAGGATTCATTATAATAGGTAATTGCTTCATCCAAATTACCTAAGTAGTAACTACAAACTCCCATTTGGCGCAAGCCTGTTGCCCAGGCTCCGTAATACCCAATACTCGCCCCTAGTTTAGCCGCTTTTTCGGCATATCGAAAAGCCCTCTCTGTATCTCTGTTTGATAAATATATGGCAACACTATTGTATAAAACCGCCTTTTCATTACTATCAACAACAATTTCTATTTGGTTCAAGAGGCTGTCCAAATAGGGGTTTGCCTCCTGAGATTTGGCTGAAGAAAAGGATAGGACAAGGATGGATAATATTAGCCATTGCCCGGCGAAATTAAGTTTAGAAAAAGAAGATAAACTGTACATAAGCAAGGAAGGGTTATTAAAACTAGAAAGCGAAAATGGGAAAGCAATCTAATCCTAATTTGAGCGTAGGGCATCTTTTCCCCTACCTATTTTATGGATTTGGAATTCTAAGATAGGAAAATTTTACTTAAGGTTGAAACATGCTTTAGGCTCAGATGTACAAAAACAATATGCTATTCCTCATCCTCTGTCTGTTCCAGCTTCTTCCAAATCTTAGCCAGCTCCTTCTCCGAATCCTTCCAAAAATTCCGTGCCCAAACCCGATGAATCTGCCAACCACGGTTTTCCAGCAATTCCTTGCGATAGACTTCTCTTTCCTTGGCTGAGTTTCCGCTGAAATAGAAATTCCCTTCGCATTCTATGCCGAGCAGGTATTCTTGATCTTCAGGAGATTTTTTAACCCCAATATCCAGTTTGTAAGAAGTTTCGCCAATATTTCTTTCGACAGTGAAACCTCGTTCCATCAGGGCTTTTTCAATCAGGTCTGCAATGGGGTTTTTGCTTTGAATGGTAATGTCTTCGGCGGTTTGTCGATTGAGCAGGTGAATGGCATCATCATCTCTGCTATCGCTGATCGCTTTGGCGTAAAGCAGGTAGTTTTTCAGGTAACGTGGTCCTTCATTCTGGGCGGATTCAACGTTGAGTTCTCCCGGGAGAAAACTGCACACAAGGTAACATTTTAAACGGGCACGTGAAATGGCGACATTGAGGCGATTTTCTCCTCCTTTTTGATTGAGAAGACCAAAATTGGTGATTAGTTTTCCTTTCGTATTGTGAGCATAACCAATGGAAAAAATGATAATATCCCGCTCGTCGCCCTGCACATTTTCGATGTTTTTGACAAAAATACCCTGAAATTCTTCATGTTCCATTTTGTGCATGGCCATGAATAATTTTTGATAATTAGGATCATTGCTATTGGCCATTTGCTCTAGTTTTTCATCAAGAAGATCTTTGATCAGTTCTCGTTGAAAAAAGTTGAAAGTCACAATTCCGATGGAGGGATTATCTTCTCTTTGAATCAGCTTTAAAACCAGTTGAATGACCTTTTCAGCCTCGGGCAGGTTTTTATTTTTATCCCAAAGTCCGGCGACGGGAACCCATTCCAAAGGGGGAATATTAAGCGGATTGATTCTGGCAGGCGGAGCAACTTCCAGCCTTCCTTCATAAAAGGCATAATTGGAGAAATTAATCAAAGCTTCGTCCTGAGAACGGTAATGCCAGACGAGACGGGTTTCTTCAAAAGTCGCTTTGGCGAGGTCCAGGATGCTTTCTACTTCCAGCGCCAATTCTGATTCTGCAAATTCTTCTTCCGAATCATCATAACGCACCTTGTACAAATCCAGCGGCTTTAATTGTTGATGATCGCCAGCGATGACGGATTGTTTTCCCCGAAGAATCACAGGAATGGCTCTTTCCACAAAACACTGGGAAGCTTCATCAAACACCACCACATCAAAAAAGTCTTTCTCCATAGGAAAAATCGCTGAAACAGATTCCGGAGAAGCCATCCAGCAGGGAACCAATCGATTCAGTCCGGAATGCCAGGTTTCCTGCACCAGTTTTCGCACCGACCAGATTCGCCTTTTTTTATTGACCTGATGCTGAATATTGCGGTAGGTAATGGGGTTTTTCAGGCGGTTGTATTCGATAATATCAATGATTCCCTCCATAATCCGGCGACGGATCAGCTCTGAAACTTTCTTGCGGCTTTGTTTGAGTTTTGTGCGAAATTCCCGCCCTTTCCGAGGCCAGCTTCGGGTACTTACTTCAACGAGAATGGGATTCTGTTTTTCGGCCTGTTCGATCCAGAAAAAATAAAAGCTGTTTTGAATGTGGGCAAGTAGTTGTTTTTGACTTGTATTTTCCTTCAGATAGGGCTTGATAGCAATAAGTGCCTTTTGTTCCGCCGTGGAAAGTTGGGATAATAAAAGATCCAGGCTTTTAAGCTCGTCAAAGTCGGTTTTGACGGTTTCAAGAAGTTGCCGAGCAAACTTTGACTCTGGTTCTGAAGCAGCAATGGACTGGTTTAGCGCATGAATTTGCTGAGAATGAAGATAGGTCCGCCATTGGTCGTTGGTCCTCGTCAGGAGGGAATGAAAGGCACTCAACGCATTAATTTTGACCATAATGATTTGCCAATTGGCTTCGTCCAGACGTCCGAATTTGAATTCCGGCAACAAGGTTTTCGGCCCGTTCATTTCAGCAACTTTCTGCCAGGACAAAAAATGTTTTTCCTTTCTTTCCAGCCACAGATGTTTTTCCTCCAATGAATCCAGGAGCGGAAAATCCTGGTAAAAATCCAGTTCATGGATTCTGACATAATGCCAGTGCAATCGGCTGAAATGTTTAAACTCAGCTTTTAATTTGGGAAAGGTCTCTTCGTCAAGTTCGTAGCCTTTCGGTTCCAGCCACTTTTTGAGAAACCAGCGGGCGCGCAGAAAATCCAGACTTAAAAACCTAAATGTTTTTTTATGTGTTTCCTGATAGCTTTGGACGTGCTTTTTGAGATCAGAATATAACCGCCAGGGAAAATCTTTGAGATATTTGAGGCGATTCATTTTATCGAGAATATCGCCCAACTGCTCAAATTTTTTCTTCAGGGATTCTTTCGTCAGTTCATCCTTATAAATCGCTTCAATATCTTCTCTGATCGGAGAGGTAAAGAGCAAAGCATTCACCTGGCGATAACGGTCGATAAAAGTAACGTTTTCTTCCAGATGAAAAGCCTGAGGAGCAAGGTTCTTATCCAGCCCCTGGTAAGATTTGCGAAGTTCCTTTAGCTGTTCCGGAAGATTTGTCAGCCTTTCAGTCATCCGATCTTTATCATCAAAATCATAATGGTTAAAAGGCAGACGTTCCACCCAGGGATATTCAGGGGCAAAAAACTCTGCGTAATCCAGCCAGGTGGTTACTTTAAAAAGAAGTTCATTAAGCCGTTCTTCATTGAAGTGGCGGGCAATTTCGCGGAAGGGAAGCGGGTTTTCTATCGGAGACTGTTTCAGATATAGTTCGTGAACGCTCAATCCACAATCCCGCCGGGAAGTCAGTGCTTCAAACAAGGCTTCAAATTCCCGGTTCAGTTGATCCGTCTGGCGCGAAACGACTTTATACTCATGTTCCCATTTGGTTACATTCAGGTCTCCTATTTCCCGCTGAAAAGTGGGAATATCATCAATCTGCCGCCGAATTTTTTCATAAATGCTTTTCCGATCATGGCGATAATCGTGAACCAGAACCGAAAATCGCCCCAATCCCAGTCCTTCCAGCCTTTTATACACTACATCGAGGGCAGCTCTTTTTTGAGAAACAACCAGCACTTTTTTCCCATGAGCCATCGCATCAGCGATAATATTCACGATCACCTGCGATTTTCCTGTACCGGGAGGCCCGTGAATCACCAGCGATTTTCCCTCTTTAATTTTTAACAGAGCTGCTTCCTGCGACTGATCCACTTCCGTTACAAAATAACGGTCTTCTTCCCTGATATAAGAGCCATCTATTCCGCCTTCCAGGTGATGAGTAAGGCTACTTACCCAGGCTTTTGAAGGATTGGCTGGTGGTTCCGCAGTTTCATCAATGGCAAACAGATGGTTGATGGGAAATTCTTCAGCGCGCTGCTCAATTTGGACATAGTCCTGCAAAAGCGACGAATCTGATTGAGGAAAAATACCCAGAACAGCCTGGGGTTGAAAAGTCAATTTGCCTACCCGAAAATGATTAAATGCAGAAGCCAGCAAGTCAGGAAATGTGTCCAGTTTCAGGTCAAACAAGCGGCTGTTAAAATTGACTTCAATTTCGTATTCCTTAATTTTTTGATAGAGCTGATTGACCCATTCTCTCCAGTCAGAACCATGGTCTATTTCCTCCTCCCAGAATTCTGATTTGAGCCTGATTTGCTGAAATTGCTCGTAAGCGAGGAAAAAGGTTTTGTTAAAAATAACCGGTTCATCTTCAACAATTTCCAGTTTCCATCGCGGTCGGGATTGCAGATTGCGAACCAGCCGAACCGGAAAAAGCAAAACCGGGCATCGGGCTACTGATTCGTCGATAAATTTTCCTTCAACAAAGGGATAACCCACAAACAGATCGTAAGTTCCGGTTTCTTCAAAAAGCGAATTGACAGTTCGGTAAATGCGATTGAGGCGTCGATCTGCGAGATTGGTTGGTTCGTGGCGTGGATCGAGGCGGTTGATCAAGCGGATATCTTTTCCGGCGATAACATTCTGGAGAATAGACTCTGCGGTGTGGTTTTCGATAAAGCCGAGATCTTTCAAATCAATATCTCTGGCTTTACTCAAACGCGACAGCTTCAGCGAGCGGTTGCCCTGGCTGAGGTTAGTTAAGCGCAATTTGTAGTTGTGGATAATCTGCCGCATGAGTCTGGATCAACGTGGGGCTAAGATAGGGAAAGATCGTTTTAATAGAAACAATAATGTATCAGGCTGTCGCAGAATATTAAAATAACCCCTTTCTCAATCTTCTATCAGGGCAGTAAAGTTTTCTGACTCAACCCAGATAAATTCATCGGTTTCCTCAGGATTAGCTCTAAATGTCGCTTTCAGTTTCACCTTGAAGTTGCCGCTGATTACCTGGGTTTGAGGATCATAATCTGTGATGGTAAAATAATTTTCAGGATCATCCACACACAAATACCTGGCGATCCATGCATCCTCTGGAATTACGCTGGAATAGGAAGCCCTGATATGTGTCATTTCATCAGGAGTTTCGTCCTGTATTTGAATAGCAAGGCAAACAGGATGTTTACCGATTTCCTTTGGTACAGAATGAAAACTCAGGTTATGACTTTCATGATACCTTTCAATTCGTCCGATGTTTAAGGAAAAGTAATTATCAATTCTTGATGATTTGGCAATGACTGATACGTTTCTCCATTTTTTGTTTGCACGCTTGATGGATATATGATTGCCCTCGGGTGCCTGTTCCCAGATATTGGAATAATCGGCTTGGTTGCAGGTGAAAAGGAGGAGGATAAAAGGGAGAAATATTAGATGTTTCATGATGGATTTGTTTATATACAGGTAAATTAAATAGATTATTTTTTGATGCTATCTCCGGGTTGCAAAGTTAGCGTATAATGATTGTCTGATCGCTGAGAGACAATATCCAAACTCCCGTAAAAGTGTTGATCTCCTAATTTCCCTTCTGCCATAATTTTCATTTCAATACCAATGGGGAATTCTATAGAGTCTTTCAATTGACCGTTGCTAAAATAATAAACCTGTTCCTGAGCATTATGGATAAGGGGAATAATCACATTTCGGTTTTTGAAAACCACGTAAGCGGTAACTTTTGATTCTGGTTCGCTTTTGATTGTGATTTTCGGATTCTCGATAATGGTAGAATTGGTGCCAAGGTATAAATCCACGTTATACCATCCGTATCCCTTGATATCAAATTCGTAAAATTTCATGATTCTTTTCACACTACTTGAAGGTCGGGTTATCTGGCTTGTAGACGGAGTTGTAGTCGTTGTAATGATCGATGTCGTAGTGGTAGTCCAGGTAGAGCGAATCGTATCACGGGAACTAATAACTTTGCCGTTTTTATCAGTAAAGAAGATTTTGCCTGAATCCTGATAACAACTATCTATATAGGGTATCTCCCCAATCCCAATCCCTTGCTTTCGGCTCTCACTTTCCAGAAATGTATAAATAGCAGAAATATCCTGCTTAGTAAGATCCGGAAAAGGAGACATAAGTTGCCGATTATAAAGATCAAACAGGCATAAAGCTAAAGGATGTCCATCCTGAATGAGTTTTACCGCATTCCTTGTATAGGAATACAAAAAGGCCGAATCTCTGTGTAAGGTTACATTGCCCAAAGGTGGGCCAATTAATGCAGCTCTTAAATTTTCGGAATGGCAGGCTGTACAATTTTCCTTGTAAAGTTCCTGGCCAAGCGTAATTTTTTCTTTCAGATTATTATTTAATGCTCCCAATTCCTGCCAATGTATTTGTCCTTCCATTTCTACTCCCTTAAAAAGCTTCATATCCGAGGCAATTCTTAGCTGGGGAATTCTGATTTTGAGAGGATATTGTGGATTGATCGGAGTTGGGGGATTGCTTTGGATGTAGATCATCCCATCGCTGTCTAATAGCTGATTGTCTGTGGTAAGGGTGATGAGTCCTTCCTTAATCATGGAGGTTTTGTCTAAGGCTGTTTTGATGTGTAATTCAATCTCTTTTTCTTCAGATTTAAAGGAGAATTCTGAGATAGAAATTTCGACTCCTTCTTTGGTTGTGATGAGGGTGTCTTTACCGGGGGAGATTAGGAAGGTTTCACTGGAATCTGTGATTGATTGATTTTCCGGGGTGCAGCTTGTTAGGGTGAAGATTAGGGATAGGTAGATGGATATCTTTTTCATGATGGCTGGGTTGGAGTAAATAGTAGAAAAATTATTTCCTCTCTGCTTGCCTGTATTCTTGTGTTAATTTATGGATTTAATCCATAAAAATAAGAATGGGGATTAGAAAAAGTGGTTTTGGTGGCTCTTTTTTAGAAAGCCTTGTAGGCTCTGTATTCTTCGGACCACAGGTCCGGGAAACTACCAGTTTCCGAGTTTCTCCCACCTCCTGGTGGGAATATCTCCTAAAGTCTAAAGACTTTATACGAAAACCTTCCCAAACCGACTAAAAATGCCGAAATTTTACTGAAGGCACTAATCCTTCGACTACCTCACCCGATTCTCCTTACACAAAAATCCCACCTTCCCCATAGGATCTTCATAATCAATCCCCGGCCCATCATTGGGTGGCTCACATTTAAACAAAAATACCTTTTCAGCCACAACAAAAAACGTATGTTTCTGATATTCATCCTGATAGCTATAGTGCAAATCAATGGCAAAAATCTGGAGATCCTGTGGATCAAAATCAGGGTGATGTGCAGCAAACTCTTCCCGGTCGCTCAATCGAAGAAGGTCATCACCCACTACATTGGTGTCGCGCCAAAAAGAAGGTAAATTGAAAAAAATCACCTTTTTAAATACCAGGTCAAAGATCCGGTAGTAAATGTGGTCCTGGCTGGCGGAAATCAGGAGGTTACTGCGCTTGAATTTATAAATATAGAAGCCGTCCCACATGGCGTGGACAGGAAGTCGGTCGTTGATTTGATCGACAATTTGCTGGTAATTGCTGGAGGAGGATGGTGGAGGATTCATGCCACAGAGTCATTATCTTAAATCTCTAAATTAATAGCTTTTTATGTTAATTGCTCTGCTTGATTGTCTGATTCTTTTGTTATTTCACGCAGAGTTCGCAGAGAAATCCCTAAAACAAGCTCTGCGAACTCTCCGACCTCCGCGTGAAAAATAATATAGGAATCCACTCCCTGCGTGAAAAACAGGAGTCCAGCCACGTTTAGGTCAGAATGTTTTACTATTTGCCTAAAATTAACATTCTATCCTCCTTCTCCCACATGCATTTGATAAAACTTCCAGGCTTCTTTCGCGATATTTCTGCCCAGTTCTAATCCGGCCACATTATCCGCCTGAATATGATATCCTCCCAGCACTCTGGAAATACCTGCCATTTCTGCTGTTTCTGTAAAGGTCGGGAAATGTAAAGTTACAGTATCACCCAGGTTATCAGGTTCGGTCAGGGAACCGGCTACCAGTTTAACATCTTCCCCAAATTCATCACTTCCAGTCCAGATTTTCAGGGCTTCGCCACAAGCGCCGCTAATAGTACTATGGCCAGAAACATAACTGGGAAACGGAGGACATAAAAACGTCTCAGGCGAATAAGGTCTCCATTGACTTCCGTCCATTTCCATCATTCCTTTGCCTTCTCCGCCCCAGGCTTTGATGATTTGGTCTTCATAATACTGATGAACCAGTGCATAAGGTCTTGCATAATCATAAAACATCTTGGAATCCCACGAAGCAATAAATGCATCCATTGCTACCACCTGATTGTAAAAATACATTTTCACATCTTCATCGAGGGTGTGATTATCTCTTCGGGAAACATCCTGAGCAAATTTCAGCCAATGTCCGGCTTGTTGTACAGACTGAGGCCCATCCCGCATAAATTCAACCAGGGCTTTCTGTTCATCAGTGAGGTTGGCCTGCATATCAATGACTTCTTTGACTTCGCGTTCCAATTGTTCGGAACCAATCATGGGAGGCGGGCCGGGGCGGAATTGATCACCAGATTTCAGGGAAACAGGGTTGACTTTATCCCAAAAAGGAGTCAGACAGCCAGGCGCATATTTCCCCCCTTTTCCATCGGAAAAATACTTGGGCTGCCAGCGATTGGGATCGACATTTTCATCGGCGGAATTGATAGGTTCATAACCTGTATAATTGAAATAGGGCTCTCCGTTTGAACCTTCCTCCTCACCGTATTGGTTGGCACCATCGCCTTTACGGGCTTCTATGACAGCCTTTGCAGCCAAGTTACCAATTCCTTCCGGAGTAGAAGGATCGAGACTTTCATTCTCCGGGTCAAAACCAAGTTCACGCATAAAGTCCGCAAACATTTTTTTATCCGAAAAATAGTATTCATTCATGGCCCGGAAAGCTGCGTAGCTAATGGCGATTTCTTTATTCTTCAGGGAATGTTCGTTTAATGGCCTTCTGTCTACATTTTGCAGATATACCGGAACAGCTTTTTCATCAAAGCGCGACCAGGCATCGAAAATGGAAACGAAGATCAGCCCAAGATATCGGGAGGTGATGGTAGGGCGTGGTTGGAATTTTTCCGTGTCATTGGCAGTGGCCTTGAGTGCCATTGCTCCCCATTGATAGGCGATATTATCTACTCCCAGGGGTTCTTCGATGGATCCTTGTTGGCTGGTTTTAGGAGAACAGCCAAGTAGAATTATTGTGATAATGATTAGCAGGTTAGTCCGTTTCATTTTTCAAAATTAATGAATTTTGTTTGTGATGAAAAGGCAGGAGAATGTGGGAAAGGTGCTTGAATCAATCGTTCAGTTTTTCCACCAGAGAATAAGTGATAACCATATGGGCCGCATAATAGGTAGGCAAAATCAGGAAATTTAATTCCTGGTAGGTAGTAAACTCTTTAAAAGAGATAATTGTATCTGAAAAAAGGATTAATGCAATTCCGATAAAATAGCTCCATTTGACCAAGGGGGGATTTTTCAGGTTAACAGATGCACCAAGAGAAAAACAGGAAATCAGTAAATAGATAAGAGTAGCAAATAGCAGAATTGGTTCTTCTATAACAGGCCAGAGCACCCAGAAAAAGAAAACCAGATATGCGAACAGCACTACTGCGATAAAGGGTAAATTAAATTTCCCGTTACTTAAAGCATAAGCGAGATAGCCTCCATGAGCAATAAAATAAAGCCCAATTCCCGCAGCAAACATCATAAAACTATCGCCCTTATTAGACAAAAACCAGTCTCCAATGATTGAAAAAATAAAGGCAAGAATAATAAACCAGGTATCTGAGGGCTTTTTTAGGTTGGACTTGTGTGTAAGTAGAATAATGAGGAGACAACTTAGCGTAACTCCTGCTTTATATGCAAAGCCCCAGCCTTGTAATGCAAGAAAAGCAAATAAAACGGGTAGAAGGAATAAGAGACTTTGTTTTTTCATTCGCTCAAATCAAGCCTTCTTCACAAACTCTGACTTAAGACCCATCGCTCCAAATCCTTTGATTTTACAATCAATATTATGATCTCCTTCCACCAAACGAATGTTTTTAACTTTGGTACCCGCTTTAATGGGGCCTGAAGCGCCTTTTACAGGTAAATCTTTAATGACGATTACAGAATCTCCATCTTCCAAAAGGTTTCCATTTGCGTCTTTCACAACGAGGCTATTCTCCTCGGAGGACTCAGCGGGATTCCATTCGTGGCCGCATTCAGGGCAAGCATATAATTCTCCTCCGGTAGAATATCCATAAGGGGATTTGCAGTGAGGGCAGGGTTTCATTTCTTCAGGCATAATCTTAAATATGGCCAAATATAAATGTTTTCTTTTGTTTTAGACATGATATAAATCAAGTCTGTTTTCCCACTCCAATTCTTCGTAGGAATAGCGATTTGTAAATCTTACATGGATTTGATATGTTGTAGTAATGTCAGATAAGCCTTCAGATACTTCAAATCAGCCTCAGATAAATTTCCTGAATATTGAAAATGATAGAATTAAAGCTCTTTTTCGCACAATTTGCGATCGATATCGTTTTCCCCGGAAAGTGAAAATCATTCTCAAAGGAACCCAGTTAAAAGGCTCCACGATGCAAGCCCAGCCTGTTTTTCAGTTTAGTAGTTTATTCGGAGGCATAGACACTTATCGAATCAGGCTGGCCGAGTTTGTCAGAGATAGCCAGGAATTAAGGGTTGAAGAGCTATCTGATGAAATATTAATTGGCTGGCTTGCCCATGAATTGGGGCATGTTATCGATTATATGGAGCGTTCATTCTTTGAGATGATTGTCTATGGAATTCGATATTATTTTTCTGCCCGATATCAAAGAAAAGTAGAGCATAGGGCAGATGAAATAGCTATGAATCAGGGGTTTTATAAGGAAATTCTCAAAACCAAAGAATTCCTCTTCAATCATGAACTCATTAATGAAAAATACCGCAAAAAGATACAAAAGTATTATATGTCAATTGAAGATACCCGATTGTTTATCGAAAAAGAGATATTCCTAGACCGGGTCGATCAGTCCTGAATATAGGCCAGCAGTTTATTCATATCTTCTGATTTCATCACTTTGGGCGTTTTTACCTGACCTCCCTTCTTCTTGTTCTGCTCCAGATATCCATAATAATCCTCTTTTTGAATGGCCTTGACCTTAATGTCTTTGAGCGCTTTGCTTCGGGCTACTCCGTAGTTTTTATTGGCATTTTTCAGGGACTGGTCCAGGCGTTTTTCAAACTCTTTTTCGTCGATTTTTTCTCCATTTACAACAATAACCCATTGATGGATGTATTGATTATCGTCATTTTTGACTGCTGCAACTGAATATTCATTCACTGTTACATGCAGATTTTCTGAAACTTCCAGAATGGCAGCGTCCAGTTTTTCTTCGGAAAGTTGCGAACCAACGACATTGAGAAAAAATTTGGTTCTTCCGGTAATCAGTATTTCATTTGGATCAAGGCTCGTAAATTTAATCGTATCCCCAATCACATATCGCCAGGCTCCTGCACAGGTACTAATCACCAGCACATAATCCTGGTCTGTTTCCACTTCATCAATTGAAAACGAGACAGGATTTTCCAGCAAATGTCCTCGTTCATCTACACCCCGTTCATCAAAAGGGATAAATTCATAGAAATATCCGTGTTCGAGCGCCAGTTTCATGTCCATCACTCCTGGTCGGTCAGTGTAAGAGAAAAATCCTTCCGAAGCCAGGTAGGTATCCATGATAACTAAAGGTTTTCCCGATACCGCTTCAAAGTCCTTCCGATACGTTTCAAAGGCAACCCCTCCGCTTGCGTAAACTGTCAAATTGGGCCATATATCGTGAATGGTTTCTAACTGATTGACCTCAATCACTTTTTTGATCATCAGCAAGACCCAGGAAGGAATTCCTGCAATAGCGCCAATATTCCAGTTAGGAGCTTCTTGAGCAATAGCAGCTACCCTTTCATCCCAATTATCAATGCGGGCAATTTCTTTTCCGGGGCGGTAGAAGAAATCATACCATCCGGGGAAATTGCTCACGTTAATTCCACTGATTTCGCCCTCCAGGTGCCCGTTGTCGTGTTTGGAAAGATTGGCACTGCTGCTGAGCATCAATATTTCACTTTCAAATAATTCTTCTGGAAAATCAAAATTGGGCAAAGATCTGATGACTGAAGTTCCCACATTGCGCATACTATCCAGAAAGGCTTCCGTTATGGGAATTCTTTTGCTTGATTTACCAGTAGTTCCGCTACTTAACGCAAAAAAGGTGGGTTTCCCCGGCCAGGTTATATCCGGAAATTGTTGTTGTTGTTTCCACCACTGATGATGCATGTCTGCATAATGATGAATGGGAACCCTTTGCTTAAAGTCTGAGATGATATCCTCACTTTCCAGTAGGTTTTCAAAGCCATAATATTTACCGAAAGCGGTTTCTTTAGCGGTGGAGACCAGTTTTCTTAATTGTTGTTCTTGTTGATTTGCCGGAGAGGAGGTTTCTACTGAAAGTTTTTGATTTAATTCTATTCCTTTTTTAATAATACTTCCTAAAAGTGTCATGTATTTGTTTGATGTTTTTGATTGAAAATATGTTCTATTTTCTAACCAAAAACTTGTAAAGATTGTTTTTTAATGCTCTTAGGGACTTTTTTTATCTAAAGACCTTCCAGGTTTCAAAAACCTGGAAGGTCTAAAAAAAGCTATCCTATCGTATGATACACATTCTGCACATCATCATCATCTTCGAGCTTGTTGAGAAGTTTTTCGAGGTCTGCTTCCTCTTCTTCGGTTAGGGTTTTGGTGACTGTTGGGATTCGTTCCAGGCCAGAAGAGATGATTTCAAACTGCATATCTTCCAGAGCTTTTTGAAGCATACCAAAACTCACAAAATCTCCATAAATCATTACGCCCTCATCATCGGCAAACACTTCATCGGCACCATAATCAATCAACTCCAGTTCCAGTTCCTCAAGGTCTAAATCTGGTGTGGCAATTTTAAAATGGCATTTGCGGTCAAACATAAATTCTACCGAACCGGAAGTGCCTAAACTCCCGTTACACTTTGAAAAATAGCTTCTTACATTAGCAACGGTACGGTTGTTATTATCAGTAGCAGCTTCTACCAGAACGGCGATTCCATGAGGGCCATATCCTTCAAACACCACTTCTTTATAATCCGCAGTGTCTTTGTCAGTTGCTCGTTTGATTGCCCTGTCTACATTATCCTTGGGCATATTCGCTGCCTTCGCATTCTGAATGACAGCTCTTAACCTTGCATTGGTATCCGGGTCAGGACCACCCTCTTTGACTGCAATGACAATGTCTTTTCCAATCTTGGTAAACGTCTTGGCCATTTTGCCCCAACGTTTCATTTTGCGCTCTTTCCGAAATTCAAACGCTCTTCCCATGATTTTTTAGTTTTATGTGAGCTTTTTAAGCCCGCTTGAAATTAATTATGTAACAATATGTTATCTAAATTCTATCCCGCTTTTTTGCGTATGCGTTTTGTGTTCTTCTTTCGCTTGGAGCGAAAAATCCCGTAGGGATTAAATATTGGTAGCACGAAATGTTGCACCTATTTTCTGGCGCGCGCCTTGAGGCGCGCTGGTGTGAAGGGGGAAACCAATGTTTCTACCAACATTTAATCCCTACGGGATTTCGCCATTCGGCGTAAAAAGCGAAAACACCGCACAAATTTAGAATAGAGATTTCAATATTAAAATGGTTGAATGAAATTACTTTTTCCTCCTTAATATTTCCTCCTTCGACAAGGTGCCATTCCGCTCGCAGAAGTAGCCTTTTTTATATTCATACTTAATATCATAAACCCTGTCCCCTATAATGAGATAGTGATCCGGCGAATTCCAATAATTATTTTCTTTGGCTATGAATTGATAATCTGCATTTTTAGGGATATCCAGCCTATTAACTCCATAATTGGGGCTTCCATAATAAACACCATTGGTATCAGTGCCCCCACAAATGTTTTCAAAAGGCTGGAAAGTCTCTGGATCGGCTCCTTCAACAGGAATGATTAAATGTCCATCTGAATTGGACCACCAAAAATAAACGCTGTCTTTCGTGCTGAAAAATCTTTGGCCA
>JAGQVA010000368.1 GCA_020438265.1 Bacteroidota bacterium | reverse complement strand
TGTTAATGATTTCCGAAAAAATCGTTTATAAATTCGCTCCGGTTTTTAGATCGAGGATTCGCTGAGTCAAATCAGAGGCAATTCCTGTCCGGAAAGCTTCATTGAGTTGCTCGATGTCCTCTATGGTTAAAGCTTTATCCGGATTTTTTCCACTTTTGGTGAAAAGATGATTCACTGTGCTAACCGCACTCCTGAAATAGGGAGACTTATGGTTTGTCTTCAGGCCACCTGCCATACTCGCATTAATGTGGGCGATCAGTTCATTGATTTCAGGCTGTAAAACCGTCATGGCTTCTTCAATAATCTCCTCTCTTTCGTCATCAATCGAACGATCTTCAAGCACACTCAGGCGAATTCGTTTTTTGATGAAAGAAGTATATTTATCGTCTATTTCCTTTAAGAGTTCTCTGGCTACGGATACCACGTTTCCGATGTCTCTGCGAAACCAAAAGAACACCACAACCAAACCAATGATAGCAATAAACAGGATAACTAAAGGAGATCTTAGCATAATATATTTCTTTCTGTGTTGCCTATTTTACGAAAAAATCAATTCAATCGGTTCATTTGCTCTCCAATTTTACCAATCGCCCCCGATACTTCTGCTTCCATTTTGGATCGGGGTTTTCCACCGAAATGATCATCGGCACCTTCAAATGAGAAGCCTGTTTGATCAGATAACTCACTTCCTGATTCGCATAACGATCATGAGAATCTTTTACTTCCGTTCTTTTACCAAAAAGTGCATCCGCTTCATCGAAAAACAGAATCCACCCTTTTTTACTCGCTGTTTGAAAAAGTCGATCAATATTTTTTTCCGTTTCCCCAATATAGTTTTGTGCAAATTTTTTGCTGTTAATCCTTACTACTTCCTTACTGGTTTTAAATGCCAACCAGTTTAAGACAGATTCTTCTTCCCTGGAGGGAAAATTGGCCAGTAAAAAATAATCGGGTGCTCTTTTCAGTTTCAGGGTAACGAAATTGAGTTGAGCTTGTAAATTTTTGGAAGGTTCTGTTGAAGCTTTTGGCGCATAATGACGCGCCATACCTTTCAGTATCAACTGGTCTGCAAAATCTTTTTCCTTCGATTGTGCGAAGGCAAAAATAACTGCAAAACAAAACAGAGTCAGGCTCAATAGATATTTCATTGTTTTTAGTAAATCGTTTCCTGGATATTTTTTCTTCATACAACGTAAGGTATGGGAATTAATTTTTATAACGTCTGCAACCAAATAAACCTTTCATTCATCTACCAATTGAATATAACAAAATCGGATTTATGGTTGATGCAGACAAATACTGTAAATCCTTTTTTTGCGCTTTCTTTTTCATCCAACGAGATATCTCCGCAGTATCATTCCATACTGCGGAGAATCTGTTTAATGGAACAAAATGTGTACATTGAGCACATGAGCTCATGGAAAAAGTTGTTGCACAAACTTGCGCTTAAAACTGAAAGCAGTTTTGATTCTTTAAAAATCCGCCTTTACGAAAGAATGGGTTCCGACCGGGAAGCTCTCATCATTCCCTATAACAGCTTTGGAACCGGTTCACATATTTACATTAAGGGCAGAGTTCTCCGCAATAAAAATATAGCTGTCAGAGATGACGATTCTCTTTGGGAAAACCTGATGAATTCCTACAAACGAATGGGAAGCAGTGAAATTCCCTACGCACAGGTACAAATCCAATACGGGAATCAAATCTGGGAGCTTACCTGTGATGATGAAGGATATTATGAGGGGGAGTTGAAACTGGATCAAACAAACCTGCAACACCCCGAAAAAGCTCCAATTGCTATTACCCTGCTAAATCCGATTTTTAGTCCATTACCCACATTTAATGGATTTGTTTTTAATCCTCCACAAACTGCTGATTTTGGGGTCATCAGCGATATTGACGATACCATTATGGAAACCGGAGCTACCAGCTTCCGGAAGATGGCAGTTCTGACGTTTCTCAAAAATGTTCATGGCAGGATTGCATTTCCCAAAGTTCCCGAATTTTACCATGGCTTGAGAAAAGGGCCATCAGGGGCTAATAATAACCCCTTTTATTATGTGTCGAGCAGTCCGTGGAATCTCTATGATTTGATTACTGACTTCATCGAATTGAATCAAATTCCTATGGGACCTTTATTTCTGAGAGATTTGGGACTCGACGAAGAAAAATTCATCACCAAAGGACATGGAGATCACAAAACAGAGCAAATTACTCGTTTGCTGGAGCTTTTTCCGCAAAGAAAATACATATTAATTGGCGATAGTGGCCAACAAGATGCTTTTATTTACTACAGAATTGCCCAGAGATATCCTGAGCGTATCCTCGCTGTTTACATTCGCAATGCGCAAGCAAAAGAAACCTTTTCTTTGGTAAAAGAACAAATTGAAAAAGCTCAGGCTGAAGGAATTGAAATGATGATGATGGAGGATTCTCAGGCAGGAATAGATCATGCTTTAAAGCTGAGGCTGATTGTCTGAAGTCCGAGTTTCTGCTATTATTAATCCAGAATTTTTACCATAACTAATTATCTATGAAAAAGCCGATCAAACACAATATCACCTTTCCAGGAAAGGCAACGGTTATTTTATCATTTTTGACTTTATTATTTATCTATTCTCCCCTCATTGCAACTCATAATATGGGAGGTCATATCAGGGCTGAACATATCAGTGGAACAACTTATAAAATCACTCTGACCACCTATACTGACCCGGCCCCGGCCGGCATAGACAGATGCACATCAGACCTGGAAATATGGTCTTTAGGAGCAAGTCCCACTTTAATACAAAATATAGACGATATCCCCCGTCGTAATGGTCCTCCCTTAACTTTGCCTCCCAGCGACTGTCAAATTGCTAATCCCTTGAGTGGAACCCTTTTTTTGGGCACCGTCAAAAAAAATATTTACGACACCACTTATACCTTTTCGGCACCTGGAACCTATGAAATCCGCTATTCCGATCTGGCAAGATCCTCCGTTCTGGTTAATATTAATGGGGCAGATGGATTTGATATGTATATGGATTGCCGAGTCGTAGTTCCGGCCGGAAACGTCACAGATAATCCCCCTTTATTTCTCAATGAAAATTTATATGATATGGTTTGTGTAGGTCAAACCTGGACTCATAATCCGGGAGGATTTGATCCCGACGGAGATTCACTGGTTTACTCTCTCCGTCCTTGTTATTATTATTCAGGCACTGGAATGAATACTCCCTCTGTCATCCCTTCATATCTATTTCCAGATAATCCTATGTTTGGTATCAGCACGCTTTCTATGGATTCACTTACTGGCATTATTACCTGGGATTCCCCATTATCTCCAGGTATGTATGCTTTGGCTTATCAGGTAGACTCTTATCGAAATGGTTCATTTATGGGAAGAATCATAGGAGAGACTGTCATATCGGTAATGACTTGCCAATTGTCTCCTCCCATTTTGGAAGCACCTACACAATTATTCACTTTTCCAGGTGACACACTTATTATTCCTGTTCTTGCGTATAATAACAGCTTAAATGATAGTTTGTATTTGGAATTCAATAATGCAGATTTAGGTAATAACGGGTTATTTTCAAGCCTGCCATTTAACATGCCTTCTGTAACTGGACTAGTTATTGATGGGCAGACGGGTGGGCAAACCAGTTTTAATTCAATACCGTTTTCTACCTTTAATTCAGGTAGCGTCCCAGATACGATTAAAGTTGCAATAGCCTGGATTCCGGATTGTAGTGAAATCGGCAAAACCTATCAGCTTGATTTATGGGCGCATAATATTCTGGAGTTTAACCCATCAAGTTTTCACCCGTTAGTCGGCACTTACAAATCACCGAGGATCACTGTTCTTCCTCCTGCCCCAGAAAATGTGACGGTTGCATTGGATACCATAACCGGAGAAATTACCCTTGCCTGGGATTCTTCCATTTGTTTCCCCCCCGATTCGTATAATATTTATCTTTCCACGGTTGACAGTCTCTTGATTGATTTATGTGGAGATACGAGTCTATTAAATCTCATTGGCCAGATCGCGGGAAGTGCGCCTCTTAACTTTACGATTACGCCACAAAACCTTATCAATACGAATATTTGCTTTTATATCACGACCTATTTTCCTGCCATAGGTCAATCGTGCCTTTCATTACCGATATGTATCCCCAATTATACTACCTCTCTGGAAGAAAATTTATCTCCTCCTACGGGTCCTTTTGATTTTCAGATTTATGATTTGAATGGAAGGTTAATCAGATCTGGGGTGAGTGATGACGGAAACGTCCAATTAACACACTTACCTAAAGGAATTTATCTCATTCATCTGAAAAGTGAAAGCGGGCAAAGAGTAAAAAAAGTAGCTAACTGGTAACCATAAAGCAAGTCGGGACTTTTACCTATTAAGTCCGGGGAATGGAAATGTCAGGAATTAAGTTATCTTCTGATATCTTCCCAGGCATTCTGTATTTCGGCATACTCAAAACCTTTTTGCATCAGAAAGCGAAATATTTTCTCTTTTTGTGTTTGTTCATCAAGGTTGTGATACTGAGTGAGTTTTTGCTGAACGAGTTTTTGTAAAGTAGCTGAATAGGTTTCAGCATCAATTTCCTGGCTTATGGTTTCTTCTATGAGAGAATTGGGAATACTTTTTCGCCTTAAAGCTTGCTTAATTTTCTGTTTTCCCCATTTTTTTATAAAAAATTTGCCACGAACAAAACTATGGGTATATCGATTTTCATCTAAAAATCGTTCCTTTTCCAGATGGGTGAGATATAAATCCCAGTCTTCAGAAGGAGAATCCCATTCACTCAGTTTTTGTTGGACTTCACTTTTACAGCGATCCTGGTAGGCACAGTATTTATAAAGTCTTTTCAGGATTTCATGATCCATAAAGAGCGTTTTTTTATATTTGTAATTCCAGTTAAACTAAATCTAATATGATGAAAACATTCCGCAAGTTAGTGGCTATTTGGGTAATCCTTTTATCAATGGCTGTTTTATTTTCTTCCTGTCGCAAATATGAGGATGGCCCTACCTTCTCATTGATCTCAAAGAAAGAACGGGTAGCCAATGATTGGAAAACGGTCACCGTATTTAGAAATGATATTGACGAAACCAAAGAATATCCAACTTATAGCATAAATTTTGGCAAGAAGGACGTAACCTGGAAATTCCAGCGTAGCACGGATACCGATCCCACAGAGATTACAGGAACATGGGAACTGGCCAGTGTCAAAGAACAGATCAAAATCTCCTACGTGGTTGGAAGTGAAACCCGTTTGCAATATATGGATATTCTCAGGCTGACTGAGACGGAATTATGGGTAAGCTACCTGAGAGATGGGGATTATTTTGATATTCGGTTGAAAGATTAAATTTTCTCAAATATTAGCTCAAAATATACAAGGTTCATCATAATTGATGGACCTTTTGTTGTTTATAGCCCAACAACCCGTTAATTTTATAGGTTGTTAAAAGCTGATAAAATATACATATATGCAATACAGAATCGAAAAGGATACCATGGGGGAAATTCAGGTCCCTGCTGTCAAGTACTGGGGTGCACAAACCCAGCGCTCTCTGGAAAACTTTAAAATCGGAGGGCAAACCATGCCCATTGAAGTCATCCGGGCTTTTGCTATTCTCAAAAAAGCTGCGGCAATTACCAATACAGAGCTTACTGATTTTGCCAC
>JAGQVA010000367.1 GCA_020438265.1 Bacteroidota bacterium | reverse complement strand
AGATTGCTCCGAATCCATTTTCGGAATCAGTGAAAATCTCCTTTGAGAATCCGCTTCAGGCGCCAGTTGAATTAAAAATGATGGATACCCGGGGCCGAATGGTCGTGCACATCAAACCTGAAAGAACCGAATCATTTGTGATTCAGAATCAGGGCCTGACACCGGGTGTTTATATGATTGAGTTGATTGGACCGGACCGGTTTGTAGGGAAAGTGATGGTGCGGTAAAGATTAGGTATCGCGACGAATATTTTATTAAGTATCTACACATATTTTCTCCCACATTTTATGCAAATGAAATGTGGGAGTTTTTATTGATGAGCAAAGAATCTCATTAAAAACAGCCTCAACTGTTCAATATCTCCTTTTCTGAACCCAAATTACCTGTTTTTGAACGGAAATTACCTGCGCCGATTTTCATTTATTCCCAATTTCACTAAAGGGTTTTACAACCACAGAATTTGTAAAAAACCAATAGTGTAACCATTACCCAAACTTTGATAACTGTTTTTTTATGAGACTTTCAATTATTACTCTTTTCTTCATACTCGCAGGTAACATATTGTATGCTCAGCCTGTCCAAAAAAAAATTCTGATCGAAGAATTTGCAAACGCAAGTTGTGGGCCTTGCGCAACTGAAAACCCTCCATTCGATTTATTGATTAAAAACAATCTGACGAAGGTGGTTCCGATTAAATATCAGGCAAAATGGCCCGGTTTTGATCCTATGAATGCTCACAATCCCCATGAGGTTGACAATCGGTTTAATTACTACCAAATTGGCATTATGCCCAATTTCAGCCTGGAAGGTGGCCCTAAAGCGTCCGTTCCTTCCCTTACACAAGCCAAGATAGACCAGGCTTATGATGGCGTTACCACCCCCTTCAGCCTCACCCTGAGCCATGAGATAAGTCAGACGAATGATTCTATCAGGATTGAAGTTAAGGTGAAAAATGAAAGCCTGGATACCATATATGCTTTGGGAAACGGCTCTCTGAAATTGCGTGTAGCTCTCATTGCCGATTCCCTTCATTTCCCTGAGGCTCCCGGCAACAACGGCGAAAAGGAATTTCAATGGGCGATGCGTAAAATGTATCCCGATGCAATTGGCACTGTTCTGGATTCGACCTGGCTTCCCGGTCAGGAACAAACGTTTGTCTTTGCTAACCCATTACCTTCCTATCTTTATAATCTGAACGAAATTGCTACAGTTGCTTTCATTCAGGATGATAATAATAAGTTTGTTTACCAGGCTGAAAGAACAACTCCGATACCCATTACCAGTGGTGTTGTCGATACCTATGTAGAGATTAATAATGATAAGGATCATATTCTTTGTGCCCCTTCCTTTACACCTCAATATCGTGTCATCAATCTGGGACCGGAAACACTGACCAGTTTCTATTTGAATATAATCAAAGATGGTGTAGTTATCGATACTTTTCTCTGGTCGGGTACTCTCGGGGTAAATGACACAGTTATTATAACAGGAAATCCGACCTCGCTCGTAGGAATTGAAGCCACTATCGAGGCTAAAATTTATAATTATTCAGGATCTCTTAAAGAACTTAATACCCTCAATGATGGCTTACCTGTAAAACTTGGAAGTGTCGATCAAAATTTCCTTCCTTTCAGTCAGGACTTCGAAACTGTAATTCTTCCCCACTTTCCCAATGGACTCAATTCTTTGGTAGGGCAGGATGCTTACCCCAATTTAATGACACAGTTATATTTTCCCCTGGCCCCTAATCCCCTGGGGGGATTTGGCAATAGTCCCACTTCACTAGGCTTCCTTTTGAGCTTTATTTTGCCATCTGAAAAAACAGGATTTGTTACTGATAATTTTGATCTGAGTCAGATTAATAATCCTAAATTGGAGTTTTCCCTGGCCCACTCTTTTCATCGGAATTTTCCTGAAAAGGGTCAGCTCGATATTTATGCATCGAATGATTGTGGGGAAAACTGGTCTATGGTATTCAGTAAGTCGGGGCCTGAACTGGAAACCAATACTTCGGAACTTATTAATTTATCTGTATGGTTCCCGAAACCGCATGAGTGGGCCGTACATACCGTTGACCTGAAGGCTTACTCGGAAGAGCAGGTGATCTTAAAATTTGTCGCGCACAATGGAGGAATGACCATGTATATAGATGACATTCAGCTTTCCGGCTGGACGGTAGGCCTGGAAGAAACGGCTTTGGAGTCAGCTATTCAAATTGCCCCCAACCCATTTCAGAGCCATACGAATCTAATGATAGATTTACCTGAAGAAAAAGACCTGAATGTGGAGGTTATCGATTTGGTCGGAAAAATCGTCTTCCGTCAATCCTTTAGACATTTAGGAGGAAGGTCTGAAATCCGGTTGGATGGTAGCCATTGGGCACCTGGAATATATCAGGTGGTCGTTTCCGGCCCTGAGGCCCGCATTGCTAAAAAAATACAGGTCATTCGTTAAGCAGTGAACCCAAATTACCTGTTTTTGAACCCAGATTACCTGCGCCAAACTCCCATTTCCCCCAACTTTGTAAGAAGCTGTCTCAAAAGCCTTGAAATTCAACACGGAGGCGCAGAGACATGGAGGTAAACAATTGATTATCAAATTATCTGTTTCTCAGTGCCTCCGTGTTTTTTCGCTCAACCCACACAAACAGTGAAATATTCCCTTATATAGTCAGAGTGATTATGTAGGGGAATATAGATGCTGATAATTAATTACACTCTATCCAAATTATTTTTTATGCAAACTTTTTAACCTAAACTAATCCCATAATGAGACGCTCAATTAATACTATTCTATGTTTGCTGGTAGGAAGTACGCTGTTTGCTCAATCTGCTATTTCAACCTTCCCATATATTCAAAATTTTGATACTTTTCCGGTGACTCCTATCACTTTTGGGCCGGGCCCATCACAAGAACCCAATCCCAATACCTTTCCGGATGGCTGGGTAAATGAATTGGCCGGAGATGGATACCAGGACTGGTATAGTGTAAGTGATAGTACCGGTACCGCTGGTACGGGGCCAACTGCTGATCATACCTCAGGATATGGTGTTTATCTTTATGTGGAGGATTCGGGCTGGTTTACAGATCAGGAAGCGGTGACCTTGCTTTCGCCCTTGTTTTTTAACCCTACACTGGAAATGGAAAATCCTGTCATGTCCTTCTGGGTGCATAGTGATATCAATCTGAACTTACCGACAATATTAGGGGGCGACAGTAGTTATAACCATCTTTTTGTGGACTATTATGATGGCGTAAACTGGATTCGCCTCGACTCTATTGGGGCATTACAAACGGGCTGGACCTTTAAATACTACCTCCTTGACCCTCTTAACCCTGTTTTCAGGTTTCGGTTTACTGTAAATAATAATAACTATGGGGATCATTCTCACGATATTGCTATTGATGATTTTTCTGTTTCGGATGTTCCCATGTTAGACGGCGAGATAAGTGGAATTTTTAAGTTAAACATGCCGGCTACTTACACAATTGCTCCTCTTTCCCAGGGACCAGATTATAGTATTGATGCAAAAGTCAGAAACAATGGTTTAACAACCCTGACGAATCTAAAGGTAATTGTTGACTACGGTGTGAGTGCTGATACTGTATTTGTCGATTCTCTTGGCGCCTTAACTGATGCTACGATCTCCTTTATCCCCAATATTTGGGCTTCAGATCCTTTCCTGGTTAATCTGTCTCTCCTGACTGATGAAACAGATACGATTGCTAATAACTCGATGGCTCTCACACTCAATGATACCACTTTTGCCCGTGATGATAGTGTGCCTACGGATGGGGTTGGGTTAGCGGGAATCTCGGGAACCTTTGGAAATATGTTTGAACTTACACAACCTGATGTACTGACTACGGTTTCTTTTTTCCTCACACATGCTACTGTTGGAGATAGTGTGAGAGCCTTTCTTTGGGGATTTGGAAACGATTTTGCCGGATATCCTGATACCAGTCTTATTGATTCAAGTGAATATTTTATTATCCCTTCTGATAGTGGATGGTTTAATATTCATTTTACCTGTCAAAGCCTTCTCCCACCCGGACAATATTTTATAGGAATACAACAAGTATCAACCAATCATCTTTTAGGCCTCGGTTTTGATAAGGATACTTATCATCTCGGGACATCCTTTGTGGCGGTTGGTACAGGTAGCCTTGGGTGGGCAGAAATGAGCCTGCTTCCTGACTTTTTATGCTCATTTATGATTCGTTTGAATTTTGGCCGGGAGACCCAAAATGCTTCAGTCATTGCAGTTACAGATCATATTTGCCTCGGGAATTCCATTTCGCTGACTTCAACAGGAAGCGGGACTTTTAACTGGACAGGCCCAAACCTTAACTCAATGACCGGAGATACAGTCATTGCCATGCCCATGGTTGCATCAGTTTATCATGTAAGTTTTGTTGACTCCAATGGTTGTGCTTCCAGTGATAGTATCCTGGTAGATGTTTCACCTCCTCCATCCGTCTCTTTGGATAGTACAATTGCTTTCTTTGGTATCCCGAATGGAACCGCTTCGGCCATGGTTTTGGGGGGAATTCCTCCTTACTCCTATGCCTGGAGTGATCCGGGCAATCAGGATTCTTCTACCGCTGTGGGTCTTACTCCCGGAACATATACCGTAACTGTTATGGATTCGGTCGGTTGTGTAGTTGTTGATTCTGTTTTGGTCTCCGAAGCAACTACTCAAATAGATAATTTATCAAATCCATCCCTGATCAGCCTTTATCCCAATCCCACTTCCGGAAAATTTACGCTTGGGAATCTGGAAACATTGGGAACAAATTCTGAGTTGAATATTCGCATTACTGATCTCAGAGGGAGTCTGATATATAGCCGCAAGGTCTATGGGCAAAATACAGCAGAGATTTCGTTTCCTTCCCATGCAGCTAATGGGGTATATCTGCTGGAAATTCGAACTGAAAAGGATAGGGTGATAAAACGGGTGTATGTAGATAGATAGGGCTGGTTTTTAGAAATAGATAAGGCGAGATTGGTTTTAACCAATCTCGCCTTATCATTAGTTTCCAAACGTTTTATATCTTTGTTTCTCAATTTAGCCTGATTGACAAGAAATAAAGATGAGAAAATATGCCCTTGCTGCTCTAATCTTTTCTGTATTACCTCTTGTAGTCTTTCCCCAAAAAGCAAAATTTGAATTTTATAATGCTGAAAATGGCCTTTCTCAAAATCGGATATTTGAAATTGACCAGGATAAACAAGGGTTTCTCTGGTTGTTTGCCGGAAACTCTTTTAACCGGTTTGACGGGCGTAATTTTGTAAATATTAATAACAGCGAATCCCCGTTTTTTAACCATCAGAATGGCTACAGAAGATTTCTTTCTGATGGCTCTTATTTACTGACCTTTTATGATGAAAAATTGTGGAAATACAGTACCATTGATGGTTCGGTGGAAGAGATTCATATTGACTTTTCATTTAATGATGGAGTAAAAGGGAAAGTCGGCCATGAGATTTTTCGGAAAGGGGCAAATGGCGAAATCATTATGCCTTTGGTTCATGAATCGCAGGACAAAATCAACTTTTTGAGGATACGGGATGGAGAGATCCTGAGTAATTGCATCGTTGACAACGTGGACTTGTATTATGAGATGTATGCCCACAGCCGTTTATATTGTGGGGATGCTGAGGGCAATTTGTGGGTGGTAAACAATCTGGG
>JAGQVA010000366.1 GCA_020438265.1 Bacteroidota bacterium | reverse complement strand
ATTCAGTATGATTTTGATTTTCCCGGGGCTCAGGCCCGAATAACCGTTTTTGATGCGCAGGGCCATAAAATCAAAGAAATCGTACCCGGAGCTCTCTTAACGCCTGGTCCAGGAACCTATTTTTGGGATGGAACCAATCAAAAAAATCAAAAAGCAGATGTAGGAATGTATGTGATTTTGTTTGAGGTGGTGAATCAGAATAGTGGCGAAATAAAGAGATTTCGGCTGGTTGGGGTATTAGGAGCTGATTTTTAGGGAGTTATAAATAATCAGACCTTCCAGGTTTTGAAAACCTGGAAGGTAGCCTGTCCAATCTAGGCGACTTTTGGGATAAATTTCTTCCGGCACTTTTGTACTGAATAAACCATCCATGATTTGATCACTTCTCGTTTTCAATTCTTGAGATTTCAGTACAAAGTAATCATAGATAGGTCTAATCATAGGATAAAAGAAGCGATTGGGCGTCACATTTGTTGCTATCAAAGTGATTTTGCCTCTTTTTATTGTTTCTTTATCCATTAGAGATTAACTTAAATAAGATCAACAGTATCCGGTTGTTTTTTCCCTTATTGTGAAGGAAAAAATGGTGGAAGTTTTTTTCCTCTGATTGAACAGGCTACCGGGAAGGTCTAAAATAGAAAAAACCCGGATCAAATAACCAAAGTTATTCTCACCGGATTCGTGTTATGTAATAAGCAAAAATCAGACGTTTTGGGTCAGCACCTGTTTGAGCTGATGTTTGGGCATAACGCCAGCGCCTCTCCATTTAACTTCCCCTTCCTTAAAAACAATGTAGGTAGGGATGCTCTGGACCCCAAAATAGTTCGCTACACCAGGGTTTTTATCCACATCAATTTTGACAATCTTCGCTTGCTCCTGCATTTCTCCGGCCAGCTCTTTCAATACCGGATTCATCGCATGACAAGGCCCACACCAGTCTGCATAAAAGTCTACCAGGACAGGTGTTGTAGATTGAATAAGGTCTTGAAAACTGGTTTTTTTCTCAGTCATGATATTTTATTTTTTCCGCTTAAACGGTATTAAGTCGTTTTGGTTTTACAAGTTGAAAGCCCAAAAATGGTGTACAAAGGGCAGAAACTAACCAGGCTGGTGAGTACAAAAATAATTGCCAGTACTCCCAGTACAATCGCTACAGTTCCGCTAATTACATTAGTGAAATATAAAGCAGCCACAATAACTGCAACCAGAACCCTAACGATACGGTCGATATTTCCCATATTCTTTTTCATAGCTTTTTGTTGTTTAGTTTAGATTAATTGAATTAAAAGAACCAACCCGGTAATAATACCCAGACAAAGTATACATACAAGCAGTAGTTTGAGTATTTTTTGTCCTGTGGTTTGATTTTTCATATTGTAAAGGTAAAGCGCGAATGAAGGGAAATCAGTGACCTGAGTCACATTTGAATGATTTTTATCTCGTTACGACTGATTTCTATCTTTCCTGATGCCTCCAGTTTCTTTAATGTCCGCGAAATGACCTCTCTGGCAGTTCCTAAATCATTGGCGATTTGTTGATGCGTACGCTGGATAATCGCTGCCTGATGTGCTTTGGCGTGGAGGTGAAGATATTTTAATAATCTTGTTTCGAGGTTTTGAAATACCAATTGATCGATTGTATCCAGCAGATCCAGATATCTTTGATTATACCAGTCGAAAAAAAAACGATTGAGGGAGGGATATTTTTTCAGCCATAGGTTTAATTTTTCTGCCGGGATCAATAACACTTCGGTTTCTTCTTCTGTAACTGCCAGGATTTTGCTGGGGGAAGAAGTGCGGCAGGAAGAGAATGACATGATACAGGTTTCACCCGGTTGAATATAATAAAGGAGTAAATCTTTCTCTTCACTGGTGCTGGAAGCCTTGATCAGACCATTTAAAACCAGTGGAACTACCTGCACAGAAGCTCCTTCGCGAAGAATTACAGTATGTGGGGGAAAAGTTTTATACAAACCAAACCGTTCGATTTCCTCCAAAAACGCTGGTTCTATGTATGGAATATATTTTTCCAGGGAATGATTCATGCCTAATAATAAGCATTTACGAGCCATTTTTCATGTTTTTGATAAAATGATGATAAATGTCACTATTAGCAGGGAAATAAATCACATGCTGAAATGATAAGATTCCTCTTTAAATCTCCGGCAGACCCTGATATTTGAAGTGTTGAATGAAGGAAACGAATAAGAGGCGAAGACAACAAAAGATCTAAAACAATGATACTCTCAAGTTTATTTTCAATGTGGCTTTCTATTCTACTAACAGCCACTCCCTTACAACCGACTGTATATACGCTCTCTTCCCAGAGCAACCTCGCAGTAAAAGGAACCTCAACTTTACATGACTGGATCATGGAAATGGAAAGTCTGGAAGGAAAGGCAACTTTTAATCTGGATGAAGAAAGCAATTTAACAGTAAGTGATTTAACCCTCACCTTAAAGACAGAAGAATTAAAAAGTGAGCATGATAAGATGGATAAGATTGCTTATGAAGCATTAAAAAGCGACAAATATCCCAAAATCACTTTTAAAGCCTCTGAATTAAAAACACTCAGTAAAAACGGAAATGTGATCAAGGTTTCTGGTAAAGGCCAACTGACCATCGCCGGAGTAACCAAAACCATTACCCTTAACGCTGACTGTAAGGTGACAGATAATGGCCAAATTACTTGTACAGGTTCTAAAAAGATCAAAATGAGTGATTATGGAATCGACCCACCGACAGCAATGTTCGGTACAATCAAAACCGGTGATGATTTAACCATCGTTTTCAGTGCTGGTTTTGCACAAATTGGACAATAGCAAACATTTAATAAAACGATTTAACTAAACACTAAAAACCTAGAAAAATGACCACTTATAAAAAGTATTTCTCAATCATCGCCTTGCTGATAGCAACTGTCGGCTTTACAATGGCGCAAAGCGTTAATCTCGCTAACTTTAGAGCTCCCGATCAGTCTGGTATAAATGTATTTGAAACTCCAAAAGATTTTGATACTGAGTTTACTGGAATGAAAGTACGTGTGGGAGGTAACTTTACACAACAATTTCAGGCACTAAGCCACTCAAATACTGCGATCCTTGACACAGCTGGATTACCAACCAATGCTTTGATGCACATAAACCCTGGATTTAACCTGGCAACTGCCAACCTGAATGTTGACGTGCAACTGGCTGATGGAATTCGTTTGAACATGGTGACTTACCTGTCATCCAGACACCACACTGAAGCATGGGTAAAAGGCGGATACATCCAGTTTGATAAACTTCCATTTGGAGGCGAGGCGGTTGACAACATCATGAAATATGTAACCATCAAAGTTGGACACATGGAAATCAACTATGGTGATGGCCACTTCCGTCGCAGCGATAATGGTAATGCAATTTACAACCCATTTGTTGGTAACTATATCATGGATGCTTTCAACACAGAAATTGGTGCTGAAATCTACTTCCAAAAAGATGGATTCCTGGTGATGGGAGGTGCAACTGGTGGTGAAATTAGTGGTAATATCACTGCAGGTTCTGTAAAGGATGAAAATGGAAAAGTAGTTTCTGAAGGCAAAGTAGCTCCTACATATCTCGCAAAAGTAGGATACGACAAAAACTTGAATGATGACCTTCGTGTAAGATTGACTGGTTCTCTCTACTATACATCAAAATCCAATGCTAACCACATCTTTGATGGAGACCGCACAGGAGCACGTTACTACTCAGTAATGGTAGCAGATGGAGCAGCTGACAACTTCCGTTCAGGTCGATTCAGCCCAGGATTTAAAAGCGCAGTAACTGCAGTAATGGTTAACCCATTCCTCAAATACAAAGGATTAGAGTTCTTCGGTCTCTATGAATATGCAAAAGGAGGTACTGCTGCTGAAGCTGAAGCTGGAACACTCAGAGAATGGAGCCAACTTTCAGGAGAAGTAATCTACCGGTTCTTTAAAAATGAAAACCTCTTCTTAGGTGCAAGATACAACACCGTCATGGAAGGTGGTGATGTTACTAACCCTCAATCTATCGACAGAGTACAAATCGGTGGTGGTTGGTTCTTAACTCCCAACATTCTGCTAAAAGGAGAATATGTAAACCAAAATTACACCAATATGACCGGTGTATATAATGACGGTAACTTTAACGGAATCATGATTGAAGCAGTAGTAGGATTTTAGATCTTTTTAGCGAAGACCGGGTCGGGCAATTCTGCTCTGGCCCGGTTTTTTTTTGACCCTTCTTTTATTTATTTTTCTTGAAAAAAGATATGCTTATTTTTCGTTTATCCCTCCTGGCTGGATTCCTTCTAACTGCTTTTTTACCTTACCCTTTGTCCCATGAACGGGACAATGAGCGTAAAATGGAGGTAGTTTATCACGCAAAAGTCAATTTGAACGGAAAAACCAATGTCAATACTTTTGCTTGTTATTCTCCCAAGGTAGATAATTCGATGTGGGTGAAGATGTCCACGTCCAATCGGAATAATCAATTGGAATTTGAGCATCCCAGTCTGAAAATTCCTGTAAAAGAGTTGGATTGTGGAGGCCGGATTATTAACAAGGATTTACAGGAAACCTTAAAGTCTGACCAGTATCCCTACATTCAGATCAGACTCGAAAGTGCCCGGCTTAATATGGGAAAAAATGATAACGGGAAATTAAAAGAAGCAATGGCGCTAACCTGTATTTCAATTGGATGTGTGGAGAGGTGTATGGATATTCCGGTTGCTGTTGCACAGACCAATGATAAAAGTTTTCAGTTTGTGGGTTCTGTACCACTTTCCATGACAGATTTTGGATTGGTTCCACCTACTGCCATGATGGGTATGATTCAGACCCGGGATGAGATCGAGGTTTCATTTGAGATGGTGATTTCATTGAAAGAAGAAAATAAATAAAGACTTGGTTTAAAGTTGAGTGCTCAGGGGCTCTTTTGATAAGGGTTCCTGAGCCGTTTTTTATCCCCAATCTGTAGAGACGCGATTCATCGCGTCTTCGATCATTTAGACGCGATTAATCGCGTCTCTACAGGAAATTTTCCAGCCATCGGGCTGCATTCACATAAGCCTCATCCAAATTCTCAACCCCGGATTCAGCTCCTCCGATATCAATTCCAAAATCACCCTGGAAACCATATTCTCTCAACCTTTTAAACACCTGCTCAAAAGGAATCTTCCCTTCTCCAATCGCCAGATGTTCTGTATGTTGTCCTCCATTATCTGAAATGTGAATATAGTCGATATATGGCAGGAGTCTCTGGAGGGAAAGATCCAGGTTTGACTGCATGACAAAAAGATTCGCAACGTCAAAATTAAACCTCAGGTTGGACCGATTTACTTCGCTGGCAAATAGTAAAAAACCATCGTCAGTAGATGCAAGGACTCCGGTTGCAGGATGAATTTGATAGGTGAGATGATATTCAGCGGCAATATCACAGGCTTTTTGAAAGGTAAGTAACAGATTCTTCCAATATGTTTTCCAGTCGAGATTTTCGGGCAAAGTAGCCAGTTTGAGTACATCTGTTTCATAGTGCCTGACGACAGGAATATCTTCGGGAAAGATATATGGAGGGAGAGGGCCATTGTCCAGAATGCCTTTGGCACCGAAAATTTGAGCAATTTCGCAGCCTTTGCGAAAGAGATCCAGCTGTTTTTCCCTGACTTCAGCATCTGCCGAACCTAATCCGGGCAATACCGCACAAAAAT
>JAGQVA010000365.1 GCA_020438265.1 Bacteroidota bacterium | reverse complement strand
GGCAGAAGCCGAAATAAAACGATTCAAGCAGGATAAATATGTCAAATATATCCTTGAAAAATGATCAGAAATGGGCTCCATTAGGATTTGGAGCCCTTTTTCTCGCCCTGGCGATATTTTGGGGAATCCAACTCCATGAAAGCCTCACCCTTCAGTATGCAGGCGAATGGGATCAACTCGGAGGTTTTTTACGCTGGCTGATGGGATATGTCTTTATTCTCCTGGGATTAACTCTGATCAGTTGGCTGAACTTTAAAGGCCCCTATCAATGGTGGGGCATTCGTTCAAAAGCAATATGGACCTACCGAAGCTGGGCCTTATTATTATTCTTTTTTCTCTATTTATTCCTTCATTGGACTACAGGTTCGCAAGTAGATCTGGTGGAAGAAAACCTCCTGGTAGCCATGCTTGCATTTGCCTTTGTGATGGGGTTTACCTTCGTCGGGGGATTGATAAGAAGTAAAAACTTGCATGCAAAACGCCTGCAACAACAAACTGCTACAGAATTACAAGCCCTTCGTTCTCAGCTTAATCCCCATTTTCTATTCAATGCCCTGAATACCCTCTATAGCCATGCCGTTCCTCTGAAAGATGAAAGCCTGGCTGAACGCATACAGGAACTCTCCGGAATCTTGCGATTTACCCTTCAGCAAGCACAAAAAGAGTTCGTAAGTATCGAGGAAGAATTGACCTTTTTACACCGGTATATTGGTTTACAACAAGCCCGAATCGCAGAACCGGAGCGTGTACATATTGATATTCAGTGGGATCAAAGTGAAGCCAGTATTCCGCCTCTTCTCCTGCTTCCTTTTGTGGAAAACCTTTTCAAATATGGTATTTCTCCTCAAAAAGATACGCAGGCAAAACTCACCTTATACATTGAGGATGGCAAATTGAATTTTTCTACTGTTAATCCCATTGGTTCAGCACAGCAAAAAGGAACAGGCAATGGCATTGAACAAGTAAAAAGACGTCTTGCCTTGCGTTACCCAGACCACCACCAATTGTCCATCCAACAAAAAGATGGCCAATTTATCGTACAATTGCGGCTGGAACTAAACCATCCATTTGTCCACTCAACACACAACGATTATGATCTTACAAGCCATAGCTATTGACGATGAGCCATCTGCGCTCAAGGTGATCGAGGCTCATGCAGAAAAGATTCCTTTTCTCAATCTGCAGGCAAGTTTTCTTCATCCAACAGAAGGACTGGCTTACCTTCAAAGTCATTCCGTTGATTTGGTATTTTTGGATATCCAAATGCCAGATTTGATGGGTACAGAGTTGGCAAATTTGATCCGGGATATGAATATCCAATTGATTTTTGTCACAGCTTTTCCGGAGTATGCAGTAGAGGGATTCCAACTTCGGGCGTTGGATTATCTACTCAAACCTGTCTCCTTGCCTCGTTTTCTCGAAGCTTGCAACCGAGCCTTACAAGGTCAGCAATTACGCATGAATCAATCGCCCAGCCTTTTCATCAAAGATGGTTATGATTGGGTAAGGGTGGATTTGGATGAGGTTTTGTATATCCGTTCTGACACGAATCTTTTGTTTTTTCATCAGGCAGAAAAGACAGTCAGCACACGAATGACAATTTCAAAAGCGCTAGATATGCTTCCTAAAGGAGCCTTCATTCGTGTGCACAAGTCATACATTGTTGCAGTCCATGCGATTAGAAAGATTGAACGGCATCAGTTGATTGTGGGGAAGGATCAGATTCCTCTGGCGAGTAGTTATAAGGAGGAGTTGCAGCGGTTGTTGTTGGGGTAAAGTTTACTCACCTTAGTAAAAACAAAAACCCCGCCTCAGAACGACTCAACCGTTGATCGGGTGTACGTCAGATTTTCCTTCTTATAGAACCCCGTCGCACGAGGCACCTTCCCCTCGTGAGGGGAATCCCGCAAGGCCAGGCCGTACGGCTTGGGGATCATTCTACCTGACCAGTAGAGAATGAGTAAGGGCAATGCCCTGGCCTTGCGGGAGCCCGCCTTTGAAGGGGGCGTGGCTGGCGCGAGGGGGTACAAATATAGACCAAAGGAAATCTGACGTACACCCCGTTGATCTCCTGCCATGAATGTATATGCAAGATACCATGCGTAGACACCTTGAGGTTGAAACTTTCAGGTACCACAGCAAAAAGTCAAACACAAACGCAATTTCCATTTCAAATTGTCTCAGTATTAAAACCTGCCCGTTCTCATATCTGGGGCATTTTTTTCATGTTTTTAACAATCTTTAATGATTTAATTTAATAAATTAGTTGTATATCTAATTTTTTAGATATACATTTATATAAATAAATATCATGAAGAAGAAATTAACTCGTGCGGAGGAAGAACTGATGCAGATTTTGTGGGATCTGGAAAAAGCTTTTTTGAAAGATATTATGAACGCTTTTCCAGAGCCGAAACCTGCCCAAAGCACCGTTTCTACTGTTTTGCGAATCCTGGAAGAGAAAAATTTTGTAGCGCATAATACCTATGGAAAAGCGCACCAATATTATCCTCTTTTAGAAAAAGAAGTTTACGCGAAAGAGTACTTCCATACCTTTTTAGGAAAATATTTTGAGGGTTCTTTTGAGCGAATGCTTAATTTTTTCATGGAGGAAGGTTCTCTTTCTATGGAGGATTTAGATCAGGTTATGCGCAAAATAGAAGAAAACCAAAAAGAGGAATAGAATGAATATATCTGAGATTTTTTTGTACCTCGCTGAGTTGACAATTATGCTCGGTGGTTTGTATGGGTACTACAGGCTTTCTTTAGCCAATGAGAAAAAACATGAAATCAACCGGCTTTTTCTTCTTGGTTCGGTAGTCCTCAGTTTGATTCTTCCTTTATTCGATTTCCAATTGCAACTCGGGAGTTCTGCCATTTCAACCTATTCACTGCAAACTGTCTTCCTGGATTCTATAGAGATAAATGCCCGGACCTCTTCAGAATTGAATTGGGGAATGAACATCCTGATTGTATTATACAGTACAGGCTTCATAATTGCATTCATCCGATTTTGTACGTATTTGTGGCAAATTATGAACTTTATCAACCGTGCAGGGGTAGGGGAGAAAACCGCTCAGTATACATTGATTTATACTAATGGAAAAATCAGTACCTCTTCTTTTTTTTCATATCTTCTTTGGGATAATACAACCTCTTTAAGCCAAAGTCAAACGGCACAGGTACTCGCACATGAGCTTTCTCACATAAAAGGGAAACACAGTTGGGATCTGATGTTTCTCGAATCGATGAAAATCCTGCTTTGGTTTCATCCACTCATCTATTTGATCAGTCGCGACCTAAAGCAAACCCATGAGTACATCGCAGATAATCACGCAATTAAGCAAACTGACTCAGTTTCATATATGGAGTTATTAGTGACTCAGATGTTTGGCCAGCAACTGAAACACGCCCATTCATTTTTTCATTCACCTTTAAAAAAGCGAATTATGATGTTAAACCAGGAAAACAAAAAAAGACAATTTTCCTCCCTGAGGTATCTGTTTATTATTCCTTTGATTGCCGGATTAGGATTAGCAGTAAGTTGTAGTACAGATAATATACCCAGCCAAAAGCAGGTCGTATTAAAAGCAACACAAGCGAAACTCGTCTATCTGGATGAGGGAGTAGAAGTAGACAAGGAGCCGGAGATCCTCAATATGAATGAAGTTCAAAAAGCCATTGGATATCCCAAACAAATGCGGGAAGAGCTGGTTGACGGGCAGGTTTTGGTCCGGATATTAGTAGGAACTTCTGGTGAATATCTGGAGCATACAATTGTGGAATCTCCTCATGAAGCTGGAACCAACGCTGTATCCAAACATATCCCCGAGCTTAAATTTACCCCCGCCATGAAAAATGGTAAGCCTGTTAAGGTTTGGGTAAATGTGCCTTTTAATTTTAAGTTGTTGCCGTAAATTGAAATCTTTTGAACCACAAAAAACCTATGGTGGCAAAGCAACAAATATCCCTGCCACTGATGCTATTTTTTGAACCACAAAGTCACAAAAGTTCACATAAGAATTCATATGATAAACTTTGTGAACTTCTGTTTCTTTGTGGTTAATGAAATTGTTCATTTGTGGCTCCGCCACCATAGGACTTTGTGGTTCAAATAACAACATACTTGCTTTATTTAAACCCTATTCATCCCGCAAATATTCTGAAGGATTCACCCTCGCCACCTTAAACGTCTGAAAACTAACCGTCACAAAGGCAATCAGTAACGCTACAAATGCAGAACCCGCAAAATACCACCATTTAAGATCAATTCGATAAGCAAATCCCTCCAACCAGCGGTTGGTGATAAAATAACTGATCGGCAACGCGATGAAAATGGCTACAATGACGATTTGAGTAAATTCAGCGGAAAGCAGTTTAATAATATTCCAAATGCTGGAACCAAGTATCTTGCGTATGCTGATTTCCTTGAGTCTTTTCTGAGCGGAAAACGTGGCAAGTCCAAACAGTCCAAGACAGGAAATCAAAATCGCTAATCCGCCAAAATATCGAGATAGGGTAGAAACCCGTTTTTCAGCTGCATATAATTCCTGATAATCCTGATCTATGAATCTGAAAGAGAAAGGAAAACCAGGATTAAACTCTGTGGCAAGCGTTTCAATTTGTGCGATGGTTTCTTCGGTATGATCCGTTGCGATTTTCACCATGGCATAATCCGCTCCCGGTGCAAGCCAGAAGAAAAGCGGTTTGACTTCTTCGTGAAAGGAATCAAAGTGAAAATCCTTTGCCACACCAATAATCTCCATTTCCCTGCCCCAAAGAGTAACAATCTTTCCAATGGGATCTTCCAAACCCATAAATTCAATTCCAGCTTCGTTAAAAATGATCTTGCTCGTATCTGCGCCAAAATCTTTGGAGAACGTTCTGCCAGATTTCATTTCTATTCCCAGAAGCTCAATGAGCCCATAATTGACAGAAAATCGCTCAAATTCGGTTCTGTCTTCCGGATCTTTTCCTGGCCATTGAACACCATAAGTTCCTCCATTGTGCCCGGTCATATCATGCCCTGCATTGGAAGCTTTCAGTACGCCTGGGATATTTTTTACTTCATTGAGAAATGTTTCAAATTTTTCATTCTCATTGAGTGGACCAGATCTCTCAAAAATCAGGACGTTGTCTTTTTCATACCCAAGACTCTTCGTCTGGGCATAATCGATTTGTTTGTAAATTACAGTAATAGAGACAATCAGGATGATCGAAATGGCAAATTGAAACACAACCAGCCCTTTTCTTGCCCAGGCTTCCCGGGAGACATTCTTCATCTTGCCTTTTAATACATTGATGGGTTTAATCGCTGATAGATATAGAGCAGGATAACTCCCTGATATCAAACCCGTTACAATCATCCCGCCCATTAAGACGAGGAAAAATTCCCACGTAAAACTCAGGCTGAGGTTTTTCTCTGTAATTAAGTTAAATTCCGGGAGTAAAACTGCGACAAGTAGTATAGCCACACCTAAAGAAAGGAATGTCATAAAAATGGCTTCGCTCAGGTATTGGGAAATAAGGTTCCTGCGACTGGCTCCTATGGTTTTTTTGATGCCTATTTCCTTCATTCGGCGGGATGCACGGGCGGTGGAAAGATTCATAAAATTGATGCAGGCAATGACAAGGATAAAAGCTGCCACAATGGAAAATAGTTTTACATAATCAATTCTTCCTCCAGTCAGAACTCCATTTTCATATCTTCCATGCAGGTATCGCTGTGAATA